>CALJVC010000038.1 GCA_937974845.1 uncultured Pseudogracilibacillus sp.
CCTTATATTCCAGCCTTAATTTGTCAGCGACCATTGCTATAAACTCAGAATTCGTCGGCTTCGCCTTCGAGACATTAATCGTATAGCCAAATAAATCTGTAATGGAATCGATATTACCGCGATTCCACGCAACTTCTATAGCATGACGGATGGCCCTTTCTACTCGTGAAGCAGTCGTATTGTACTTTTCAGCGATATCGGGATATAAAATTTTAGTAATAGAACCAAGTAGTTCTATGTCTTCATAGACCATCATAATGGCTTCGCGTAAATATAAGTAACCTTTAATATGGGCAGGTACACCGATGTCGTGCATGATGTCTGTAATTTTGGCTTCAAGATCAACTTCTGGCTTCACTTGTTTTATCGGGTCTATCATTGGATGTTCATTAAATTCCCCTTGATGAACTTCACGAATTTTTGTTAATAAATGGTCAAAGTCGAAGGGTTTTAAAATAAAGTAATGGGCTCCTAATTGAACTGCTTGACGCATAACGTCTTCCTGACCAAAGGCCGTTAACATTATAATGCGTGGCTTTTTATATAAATTCATTTCTCTAAGGTTTTTTAATACCGATAGGCCATCGACATGTGGCATAATTAGATCTAATATGATTACATCCGGCGTCAATTCCTCGATCATATCGATCGAATCAAGACCGTTAAAACAAGCTCCGACCACTTCCATATCTGGCTGATTGTTTAAATAATCTTCCATAATATGTACAAGCTCTTCGTTGTCATCGATAATACAAATTGAAATCTTCTCCAATTTTAGACACCATCCTTATATTTACTCTCTCATTCATACTATTCGACATAGGGAATTAAATTCCCTTTATTTTTTAAAAAAACTCTCTGATTGTCATCAGAGAGCTTGAGCGAATTGTTTCCCTTCTTCTTCATATAGGTCGATTTCTGCCTCTTGTAGCATCCATTCAATATGAACGCCATACCCGGAAGTTGGATCGTTTACGAAGACATGGGTTACTGCTCCAATTAGTTTTCCATCTTGAATAATCGGACTTCCACTCATCCCTTGAACGATTCCACCGGTTTTATCAATTAATCGTTGGTCCGTTACTTTAATAATCATTCCCTTTGTCGATGGATGGGTTTGGGGAATCGAGTTAACGACTTCGATATCAAATTTTTCTACCTTATCTCCCTCGACGACCGTTAATATGTGGGCTGGACCCTTTTTTACATCTTTAGCTAGACCAATCGGAAGGGGCTTTTGTTCATCCTTCAACTTTTTCGGATCAATTTTTCCAAAAATTCCAAAGGGACTATTTTTCTCGATTGTCCCTAACTTTTCATCGTTCATCGAAAATTCTGCCTGTTTTTCTCCAGGTAAACCACGGTTACCCTTTTCGATATGAGTAATTAGCGAATTGACGATTTTTCCATGGTGAATTTCGATTGGTTTTTTTGTATCCGCATCGGATATAACGTGTCCTAAGGCTCCATACTTACCCGTTGTACGGTCATAGAAGGACACTGTACCGATTCCAGTAGTCGAATCTCGGATGTATACACCAATCTGGTAGGCGTCTTCCTTTTTGTTATAAGTTGGTTGAAGTTTTGTTTCTATATATTCCTTTCCCCTTTTCAATTTAATAGCGATTTTCTTATTCTTTTCTCCGGCTGTTTGGACAATATCTTTTATATCAGTTAAATTGCTTATTTTTTTCCCATCCATTTCAACAATAATATCCCCAACCATAATATTAGCTTCTTCCGCAGGCGATTTTTCTTTTTCCATATTGGAAACTAAATGGTGACCAACGACGAGAACACCTCGGGTATGCAATTGGACACCGATTGATTGCCCTCCAGGAACGATTTCATGGTTTTTAAGGACGTTAATGTTCACTTTTTTAATGGGAAAATTACCAACTTTATATAACACCTTGTCCTCGTTTATTTCTGATGGATGAAGTTCGATATTGGATAAAAAGGGATAGTTCGTTTCTTTATCTGTTATTTCTTGGGCGGAGGCGACCAACTCATGTTGATCGATCGTGATATGGTTTGGAATGGAAAGGTATTCTTGAACAAATTCGGATTGCAAAGGGATCATGAGGCATGCAATTAGTAGCACTCCAATGAAAAACTTAACCTTACGTTTCCACGACATCGCCTTGTACACTCCCCTTAAACAGATTAGCTATGTTTGAACCGGTATCATTAATGTGACCTATTCAGTATTTTTTTAAACGAGAGAAAGATAAGAAAAAATGTTTATGATTACCTAATAAGAAGAAACAGATGTCGAGGAGGAAAAGGTTGCCCTAGGCAACCCTATTTATGGGGAGGGAAAGGCGCCTTTTACTAATTTTTTAAAAGTATTCGTTAAATCAATCAATTCTTCCGCATGCTCTAAAGCTGAATCGGTAAGTTTCGTACCGGTCATCATTTTTCCTAACTCCTCAATTGTCTCATCCTTTGTTAAGTGTCGAACGGCCGTAGTCGTATGGTCATTCGTTACCTTTTTTTCAATTAAAATATGCTGATCAGCCATCGCAGCAACTTGAGGTAAATGGGTAATACAAAGGGTTTGACTAGCGGTTGAGACCTGATACATTTTTTCTGCAATCGCCTGGGCTACTCGTCCACTTACACCGGCATCGATTTCATCAAAAATCACCGTTTGTACATCATCGTGTTCCGCCAGTAACTTTTTTAATGCCAGCATAATTCGAGACATTTCTCCCCCAGATGCTACCTTATCTAGAGGCTTCAAAGGTTCTCCAATATTCGTCGATAACATGAAGATAACTTGATCGTACCCATCCTTCGTTAATTCTTCCTGTTCCGACGTCACAAAACGTACTGAAAAGCGGGCATTTTCTAAATATAGGTCTTCTAGTTCTTTTTCTAAGGCTTGTTCTAATTGATCGGCAGTAGTTTTTCTAATTTGATGCAATTGACGGGCAATAGCCTTTGCTTCTTTTTCTTTATCTTCTATTTTACCCTGTAAATCATCTAAGCGTTCATCTCGATGAGTAAGCGTCGCAAGCTCTTGGGTAATTTTTTCTTTATAGTCTAACATGGCTTCTACCGTTTGCCCATATTTTTTACTTAAACGGTTCAATTCATTCAAGCGACTTTCAATTTCATTGAGACGGTTTTCATCAAAATGCATGCCCTCTTTATAGTCATTTATTTGGAAGGTTACATCCTCGAGTTGATAATAAATATTGGTTAAAGTTTCATTGTGTTTTTGAACGAAGGAATCATGAGCAGAAGCTTTATGCATCGCTTCCTTTGCTATATGGATATTTTCTAATGCTTTCCCCTCGCCTTGTAAGGCATGGTATGCTTCCTGTAAGCTTAAGAAAATTTGTTCAAAATGTTGCAATTGCTCTCTTTCTTTTTCTAAACGTTCATCTTCGCCCTTCTCTAGTTTCGCCTCCTCCAGTTCCTTGTATTGAAACTGTAATAAATCGAGGCGATGGGCAAGTTCTTGTTCATCCGAATAGATGCGATTATATTCCTGCCGTAACTGTAAAAGCTCTTCATAGACCCTTTGATAATTAGCATAAATCGGGCCAATTGCTTCTTGATTATACTGGTCGAGTAAGGAAAGGTGTTCCTTTGCTTGTAGTAAATGGAATGTATCATGTTGGCTATGGATTTGTACTAAATGTTTTCCGATTTCTTTTAATAAGGTTAAAGTGACAAGTTTATGGTTAACTCGACAAAGTGTCTTGCCTTTTTTATTTAATACTCTCTCTAAAATGAGAATATCTTCTTCTATCGGGATATCGTTGGCATAGCACAACTCTTCTATTTTGCCACGATTACTGTTTATTTCAAATTGACCGGTAATTTCAGCACGTTCTTTTCCATGTTTTATATATTCATTTGAAGCCCGTCCACCTATCAGCAAATGGACAGCATCGATGATGATCGATTTTCCGGCTCCAGTTTCTCCAGTTAGAACCGTTAAACCGTCAGAAAAAGAAATCGAGACTTCATCAATAATGGCAAAATTTCGAATTGACAGGTGTGTAAGCACTTGATTCCATCACCTCTTCCATTTCTTAGACGAAACTTTAAAGCATCTCCTTGAAACGAGCGACGACCTGTTTCGTCTGGGCTAAAGTACGACATAAGATTAAACATGTATCGTCTCCACAAATCGTCCCCATGATCTCGTCCCAATCCAAATCGTCAATTAAAGCACCAACAGCATTCGCATTTCCAGGTAAAGTCTTTAAGACGATGAAATTTTCAGCATAATCCATACTAACAAAGGCTTCTACCAATCGATTACGTAATTTTTCTTCCGCATCATAGCGTTGTTCAGTCGGTACACCGTATTTATACTTACCCGATGATGAGGGAATTTTAATTAAATGCATTTCTTTTATATCCCGAGAAACCGTCGCCTGTGTGACGTTAAAGCCGAGATTTTTTAAGTGTTCGACAAGTTCGTCCTGTGTTTCAATATCGTGTTCCGCAATTAATTCCCTAATTTTTATATGGCGTTTTGCTTTACTCATCCTCATCCCTCCATATTTATTTCAACATCCGGTGGGCTTCTTCGACAAGAGACGCAATTGATGCTTTAAGGTTTACGCTCTTCTCATCATTTTCTTTCTTTTGCCAACCTAAATGTAATAAATATTCAATATTTCCTTCACCGCCTGTGATCGGTGAATATGTTACATCAAAAAACTGAAATCCCTCCTCCTTTGAAAAAAGAAGGATTTTTTCTAAGACTTCTTCATGTACCTTGGGATCACGGACGATTCCCTTTTTACCAACTTGATGCCGTTCGGCTTCAAACTGTGGTTTAACTAGAGCAATTACATCGCTTTCTTCCAATAAAATCGATTTCAAAACCGGAAGTATCAAACGTAAGGAAATAAAGGATACGTCGATTGTCGCAACGTTCGGCCTACCGTGTGTAAACATTTCCTCCGTAACATAACGAAAGTTTGTTCGTTCATGAACATGAACCCGTTCATCGTTTCGCAATCGCCAGTCTAACTGGTTATAACCGACATCGATAGCATAGACTTGTTTCGCCCCATTTTGTAAGGCACAGTCGGTAAAACCTCCCGTAGAAGCTCCAATATCAACAACTGTTTTTCCGGCAATCGTCACTTGAAAAGTTTTTAAGGCTTTCTCTAATTTATAGCCACCTCTACCGACATAACGTAAACCTTCTTTAATATGGAGAGGAATCGTTCGTTCTACCTTCATTCCCGGCTTGTCTAAACGTTCGGTTTCTGAAAAAACGAGGCCAGCCATAATTAAACGTTTTGCCTTTTCCCGACTTTCGACTAAGTTTCTTTCCACTAATAATACATCTAATCGTTCTTTTCCCATTGAATTACCTACTGTTCCTTTAGCTTTTTTTTTGCTTAAAAATCTTAATCCGAAGTTTATTTTCTATAAAATACACAACTTTACCTGTATACAAAAGAATATTTGTTGAATAATGGATAGCGTAATATTTTCCAAAAGCCTTTCCTCCTACAGTTAAGGCAGCAATAAAGCTCGTCAATAAAATGGAAAGAATAATTTGGAAGCTTGAACCGTCTGGATATTGGAATAAGTGAGTGATTTGTATAATGACGATCGTCATCGCTGAACCGCTCACAATTCCAGAAATATCACCAATTACGTCGTTAGAAAAGCTAGCAACCTTTTCCGCATTACGATGAATCGCAACGGCTTCTCGCGCACCTTTTACTTTTTCGGCCGCCATTGCATGAAGCGGGGCAGGTTTTGCTGCAGCAGCTGCAATACCAAGCATATCAAAAATGATGCCGATAAAGACAATCAACAAAACGACGATAAAGCCAATAATCCAGGATACGCTTCCGAGCAAGGAGGAAGAAAAGCTGGAAAAAATAGCCGCTAACACAAATGTGATAACGGCTATGGTTAGACTAAATTTTATGGACTCTTTCGTTCGATCCTTCATATCATCAAACCTTATGTAAGTATGTAAAGCGGGAATGGTCATTTAAAAAGTTAAGACTGCGGCTTAGGTCCAGTAGGTTTTCCCATGTAGATACCTCGTGTCGCCACGAAGGCAGTTCCCTTTTAAATCTACATTAGCCCCGTCACCGAAGGCTAGACTGGATTACCACTTAGTCCGCACTATAATCCTTTTTAAATGTCAGATTGGAACAGCCTAGGAGCTTTCCTCTAAAAGTCCTTAACCTATTCCTAGCCTCTTTTGCAACGCTGATTTCATAGAATAAAGATTCGAACTAGTGGCCAGCTAGGTTCGAATCCAATGTTCTAATCCCCTCAGACGTCACTCAAGGCAGGCTACGCTGCTTTACGAGATGCACAAGCATCTCCACAGGTTCATACCCCATTCCATAACTGTATCCTTTTAAGAAATAAGTTACAGAGATGGGCCTCCGCGGTAATTGGGTCAACGCCCACATGCCTTTGTGGATCGCCCAAAAACCTTAACTCCCAGCATTGACCCAGGGCTGGGCGCCCCAAGCCAACACAAGGAACTTCATCGATGTGCCCTTTGGCGGATTTTTAGGCCCGCCTTCAGAATAGGAGAACTCACTAGGATACTGCACCATTCCCTTTTCGTACTTATATTATATCACGAAAAAAGATGAAAATCTATGCCGTTATCTGTTATTATGCATCGCGATTTCCAAAATGTTTCACTAAGTCCCTTAAATAGCTACCAGTAGCTCCGGATTGTTCCAAGGCTTGAAGAGCGAACCTTTCGTATTCTTGAAGCTTTTCTTTAGCCCCTTCTAGCCCAAGTAAATTAGGATAAGTACTTTTTTCATTTTCTGAATCGCTTCCTACCGGTTTACCTAATTTATCTGGATCACCGATGACATCTAAAATATCATCTTGCACTTGGAAAATTAGGCCTAAGTAATCAGCGAACTCTCGTAAATGTTTCCTTTGTTCTTCGCTTGCTCCGGCTAAATAAGCGCCAGCTTCCACCGCAAAGCTAATTAGCTTACCGGTTTTTAAGCGATGAACCTTTTCTAACTCTTCCAGGGAAAGCTCTTTTTCTTCGCCTTCCATATCTAAAACTTGGCCGGCTACCATGCCTGCTGGTCCCGCTGCCTTAGCTAATTCTTGAGTAATATATACTTTTTCTTCAGCTGTTAACAAAGCATCCTCTGCAATTAATTGGAAACTTAAAGTTAATAAACCATCACCAGCTAAAATTGCTGTAGCTTCGTCAAAGCGTTTATGGTTCGTTAAGCGGCCACGACGATAATCGTCATCATCCATCGCCGGCAAATCATCATGAATTAAAGAATACGTATGGATCATTTCTAAAGCTGCCGCGGTACGATAGGTTTTTTCAATTTTATCAGCAAAGGAGTGAAAACTGGCAAATAGCAAAACTGGTCGAAGTCGTTTACCCCCGGCAAATAAAGAATAAGCCATGGAATCATATAATCGCTCAGGGATTGTTTTTTCTAAATACCCCTTCATTTCTCGTTCGATTGTCTCTTTTCCATCTTCGATAAAAGTTTCAATTGAAATCGTCATTCTTTTTTACTCCTCTTCTATAGTAAAGGGTTCAAGCTTTCCCTCATCATTAATTACCTTAGCAATTTTACTTTCTGCCTCTTGTAATTGTTGGTTAGAAAGCTTAACCAACTCCATCCCTCGTTGATAATAATCAATTAACTTTTCTAAAGGTACCTCTTCCTTTTCTAATTCATGGACAACTTTTTCCAATTCCTGTAGCGCCTCTTCGAAAGTTAATTCCTTTTCTTCACTCATTTTGCACTACCTCCTCTACACGACAATGTACTTGACCATCCTGTAATTGAATATACAAGCGCTCTTCCTGATCAACCTCGTGAATAGAGCGGACGATCTTTTTATCGGAACTATAGGTAATCGAATATCCTCTCTTCATTATTTCTAATGGATTAAGTAAACTTAACTTTTCTATGTATAGCTTCAAATCATGATCTTTCTTTTTCAATCGATGCCGTGTTTCCCTTACAAGTTTCACCTGTAAATGCTTCATTTGTTCTTTATACATTTTTAATGCCTGGCTTGGATGGAATCTTTGTAAACGTTGGTATAAATTTAAAGTTGCTAAACGTTTTTCATAAAGAGCCTGCTTCATATAGTTAACTAATTGGTCAGTAAGTTGGTCAACCCGCTGAACATTTTCTCGCACGGTATGTAAAGGATAGGCAAAGCTTCGCGATGTAGCAAGCCGACGTAAAGTTTCTTCCTTCTTTATAAAATGATGCCGTGTTAAGCGTTCGATTTCTTTTTGATAAAAAGTAAATTGTTGGAGTACTTCCGATTGTGATGGGACAGCAAATTGTGCTGCAGCCGTTGGTGTAGCAGCTCGTAGGTCACTAACGTAATCACAGATGGTCGTGTCCGTTTCGTGGCCGATCCCAGTAATAACTGGAATTCGAGAATGGAACACAGCCATCGCTACGCTTTCATCGTTGAAACTTTGTAAATCTTCTAAAGACCCACCACCTCTAGCCAAGATAATTGTATCGTAGTCCCCTTGATTCGCTAAATCAAAAGCCTTTATTATCGAGGGGACGGCTTCCTTACCTTGAACATTGACAGGAAAAATGATTAATTGTACTAAGGGATAGCGTTTCTCAATCGTGGTAATAATATCTTTAACGACAGCACCATCCTTCGAAGTAATAACAGCAATTTTTTTAGGAAATTTCGGTAGCGGTCGTTTAAATTCCTCAGAAAAGTAGTTCCCTTTTTTTAATTTTTCTTTTAATTGTTCAAAGGCTAGATGTAACGAACCAATTCCTGATGGTTCCATCTCACTTACAGTAATTTGGTGATGACCATTATTCACATATAAGGAGACTCGTCCCCGAAGATAGACGCTCATACCATTTTCTGGTTTAAAACGAAGGCGATTCGCATCATTTCTAAACATGACACAACGAATTTTACTTTGGTCATCTTTTAATGTGAAATACATATGTCCGCTAAATTGATGTAAATAAAAGTTAGATATTTCTCCTTCAACATAAAGATTGGCTAAATGGGAATCATGTTCAAGGACATGCTTTATATAATTGTTTAATGCGGAAACAGTTAAGTACTTTCGTTTCATGAACGATGCAACCTCTTTGCAGCTTTAATGGTATTATCTAATAGCATCGTAATAGTCATAGGTCCGACACCGCCAGGTACGGGGGTAATATAGGCAGCTTTTTCCTTCGCTGAATGAAATTCGACATCTCCAGTCAGGGAGCCTTCCTCTGTTCGATTCACACCTACGTCAATCACCGTAGCACCATCTTTAATAAAGCTACCATCAAGCATATGGGCCTTCCCAACTGCAACAATTAAAATATCTGCCTGGAGCGTAAGTTCTTTTAAATTTTTCGTTCGGGAATGACAATAAGTAACCGTGGCGTTCTCATTTAGTAGAAGTTGACCCATCGGTTTTCCTACAATATTGCTTCGACCAACAATAACTGCATGGGCTCCATCGATGGTGATGTCTTTTAATTTCAACATTTGTAAAATACCGTGAGGAGTACAAGGTAAAAAGGTCTCTTGATTTAATACCATTTTCCCCACATTTAACGGATGGAATCCATCGACATCTTTACGTGGATCTATCGTTGCAATTACTCGTTCTTCATCGATATGCTTCGGTAAAGGAAGCTGTACAAGAATTCCATGAACAGAAGCCTTCTCATTCAATTCTTTAATTTTTTCTAATAAGGTCGCTTCTTCTGTGTCGCTAGGCATATAGATGACTTCAGAACTCATCCCAATTTCCTTTGCAGCTTTTTCTTTACCTTTTACATAAGATTTTGAGGCCGGGTCATCTCCTACGAGAATAACGGCTAAGTGAGGAAGAATTCCTTCTTTTCTTAATCGTTCAACTTCAACCCGCATTTCCTTCCGTAATTGTTGGGCTACTTCTTTACCATTAATGATGTTTGTACTCATCGATATCCCCTTCTTTAATTATTTTTGATAAAATTCCATTGATGAATTTGCTCGCCTCTTCGTCACTAAAGGTATGGGCAAGTTCTAAGGCTTCATTAATCGATACGGCATATGGAATATCTTCTATATAGATTATTTCATAAAGAGCTATTCGAAGAATCGTTTTATCGACTAAGGAAAGGCGTTCTAAAGACCAGTTAATTAAAAACTTTTCAATTAGTTTATCTAGTACGGTCTCCTGCTCCCTTACTCCTTCAACCAGTTGCTTACTGAACTGATCGGGAAAATATTCGATTTCTTGCTCATTAATTTCTAATTGAAACAATATTTTAAAAGCTTCTTGTCGGGCTTTTCGTCTCGTTGTCAAGCTGATCACCTACAATATTTAATCTATCTTAGAAAATCGTATCAAATTTGTTTCTACAATGCTAGAAGAAGCTTATGTATTTTTATTTATTGTACACTTTTTCACAATTCCATAAACAAAAAGAGAGAGAAAGTATCTTCTCTCTCTTCTCTAGCTTATCAAGACGCATCGATTATTCCACAATTGGATAGTCGGTTAAAAAGTTTGTATTAAAATCACCTTTCACAAAGACTTCATGTTCCATCAAACGACGATGGAAAGGAATCGTAGTCTTTACCCCATCGATCATAAATTCATCAAGGGCACGGCGCATCCGACTAACAGCTTCTTCCCGCGTCTGACCATATGTAATTAACTTCGCCACCATGGAATCATAAAAAGGTGGAATACTATATCCAGGATATACAGCCGAATCCACTCGGACGCCATTTCCACCCGGGGCTAAGTAAGCATCGACTTTTCCTGGTTGAGGCATAAAGTCATTAAAAGGATCCTCCGCATTAATCCGGACTTCAATCGACCAACCGTTAAACTCGACCTCTTCCTGACTAAAGGATAAAGGTTCATTATTAGCAATTCGAATTTGTTCTTTAATTAAATCGACACCGGTCACCATTTCTGTTACTGGGTGTTCTACTTGAATTCTCGTATTCATTTCCATGAAGTAAAACTCATTATTTTCACGGTTGAAAATATATTCAATCGTACCGGCTCCTTCATAGTTAACAGCCTTCGCTGCTCGAACGGAAGCCTCTCCCATCTTTTGACGAATTTCTGGAGTTAGGGCCGGCGAAGGTGTCTCTTCCACTAACTTTTGTAACCTTCTTTGAATAGTACAGTCCCTCTCCCCAAGATGGACGACATTTCCATGTTGGTCAGCTAAAACCTGGATTTCAACGTGACGGAAATCCTCGATGAACTTCTCTAGGTAAACCCCTGGGTTTCCAAAGGCTTGTTCCGCTTCTTTACGGGTTACCTTAAAACCATTGCGTAAATCCTCTTCATTTCGCGCTACACGAATTCCTCGTCCACCACCACCAGCTGTCGCCTTAATAATTACTGGATAACCTATTTCTTCAGCGACACGAACGGCCTCCTCTTCATCATCTAGGACTCCATCGGAACCGGGAACAATTGGAACTCCTGCAGCCTCCATCGTTTTACGGGCTACATCTTTAATTCCCATTTTTTGAATCGCTTCAGGAGAAGGGCCGATAAATTTAATATTTACTTCCTGGCAGATTTCCGCAAAGTCGGCATTCTCAGCTAAAAAACCATAGCCTGGGTGGATTGCATCGACACCAGTAGAGGTCGCTACGGATAAAATATTTGGAATGTTTAAATAACTATCAGTACTTGGGGCTGGTCCAATACAATAGGCCTCATCAGCTAATTCAACATGTAAAGAATCGCGATCGGCTTCGGAATAGACTGCTACGGTTTGGATTCCTAACTCTTTACAGGCCCGAATGATACGAACCGCAATTTCACCCCGGTTAGCGACTAATACTTTTTTAATCAACGACATCTTCCCCTTAATTTTGTTTTACTTTAAATAACGGTTGTCCATACTCAACTAATTCGCCATCTTCGACGAGAACCTCGACGATTTCTCCACTCGTCTCTGCTTCAATTTCATTAAATAGCTTCATCGCTTCAACGATACAGACGATTGTATCTTCGTTAATCTTATCGCCAACTTCTACATACGGGTCGCTTTCTGGCGATGGTTTACGGTAAAAAGTTCCAACCATTGGGGAAACGATTTCAACAATACTATCATCATTTTCCGTCGTTTCCTCCGTAATTGCTTGTTGTTTAGGAAGTTCTTTTTTCGTAAAATTCTCTTCTTGTTTTGGTTGTTCTTGTACAACCGGAGCTGCTTGCTGAGGTTGGATAACTTGTTCTTCTTTAATAACTTGTGTAACCCCACCTACATTTTTCTTAATCGACAAGGTCGCTCCTTCATTCTCATAGCTAAATTCACTAATTGAAGAATTATCAATTAGTCTAATAATCTCTCTAATCTCCTGTACCTTAAACATGAACTAAACTCTCCTTTGATTTTGTAATCATATTTAGTATTTTACCATAATTTTGTGTAGAATGAAGAAAAAAACGAATAAATATTGTCTATGACTGCCTAATTTCCTTAAAAAAATGGTTAAATAAGAATAAAAGAACCGTTTTCATGACAAAAAACGGTTCTTTTTTATTGGATTTAATCTTATTGATCTTGAAAATGAACATCAACCTGTACATTACCTAGCTCATCCCGAACAGTCTGCATGATTTGTACTGCCTCTTCCCTAGGTAGTTCCTTTGTAATTACATGGACATGGACCTTGTCATCCTCTGCCCTTACGAGTACATCTTTATAATGTTTTTGTTGTGATAAGATCGTTTCTTGTAAAATCTTTTCCTTCGTCGCTCGCTTATCGATTTCATTTATTTCATTCATCGCTTCATTAATTTCTACCGTGGAAGAGTCACTAGATGCGATAATTTCCTGCAATCTTTCCTTCTGTAAGCTTCGCTCATCTTCAATTTCCATTCGTAAGGTAGCAAACAATTCGCTCATTCCTAGAGTAGTAATTTCATCGACATTCGCCTCTTCATTCTCCTCTTCTAAGGATTCATCAATGTCAAAGTTAAACTGACCGGCTTCATCTTCTGTATGTATATAAGCCAAATCTTCCTGGTCAGACATGACATAATACACACTCAAGACAATCATTAAGCTCAACATGGTAAGTAACCATACGGTTTGTTTTTTTAACATGCTTATTCCTCCTTATTTTGATAATACGCTTATTCGATAGGTCGGTACATCGAGCACACGCGACACCGCTTCGATTACTTGTTCCTTAACCCTAGCCTTCTCTACACCCTTCGCAATAATGAAAACACCACGAACTTCTGGCTTTTCTGTCTTTAATAAAATCGGCACCTCTTCGTCTCCTTGTCTTATATGAACGACCCTCGTTTCCTTCGTCTCATCTTCAACCTTTCGTTGCCCACCACTTTGGTCGGTTTCGACGGTTGTCTGCTGTCCGATGATCATGTCTTTTTCATAGACTTGAATATTAGTAGAATCGATATTGACCATTACTTCTACTTCACTTACTCCTTGGAGTTTATTCAACATATCCTTTAAGTTTTCTTCATATTCCATTTCCATTTCCCTTATACTTGATAGCCATTGGTTTTTTTCCTGTTTAATTACTTCTTCGATTTGCTCCTCTTCCGGTAAACCCAATTCATCATAGCTATCCTTTTTAAAAAAATCACCTACAACAATGAACAAAATGCCGATGATGGCTAAAGTAAGAATGATTAATTTCTTTCGTTCCGTTTGTTCAAAAAAGGAACGAAGCGTCTCCCAAATCTTTTTAATTAATCGTCCCTCCTCTCCAGCTTAAATTAAGTCTAGTAGTTTCTTCTAACTGCCAGACTTTACGGAGGGTTGCTTCGACAGCGTCTTCTACTTCCCTGCCTTCATTATCCTCCGTATTAGAAGATTGAATTTGAATCTGTTTGATCGGAAGTATCTCTTCGACGATCTCTTCCTCACTAGGTCCGACGATTACAAGTAGGTCTTTTACTTCCCTTCGTAGCTCGTCTAATTCTCGAAAATCAATGTCTTTTACTTCAAGGTTGAACTTTTCTCCCAAGATTGGATTAGCTAAAGCTTTATATTCTTCTCCTAGCTCATTCCATATATATGCAACTTGTTCGGCTTGTATATCTTCTTTTTGTTCTTCTAGTTTTCTCTTTGTTTCTGCTAATTTTCGTTCATCTTCAGTAAGTAAGCCTTCAACCTCGGTTATATAACTTGTAACATCCTGCTTAAACAAATAAAAAATCGGTTGCGTCAAGAGTAGTAAAAACAAAAGTCCAAAGACTAAATGGACATATTTTTTTAAGCGATTTGTCGGCATAAGGACCTCTAATAAGGTACCGATAAAAACTAACACAACGATCTGCCTTAACCATTCGTAAAAAAAATTCATTTTCTTCAACTTCCTATCTTAAAAGCATCGGTATATGGCTCGCTGCGACAATAATGACGATCGTTAAGAAAAACATAAAGGTCATACCGATAACACAGGCTAAAACATACATCGTATATTGGCTCATCGTATGCAAGATTTGAATCGTTTCCTTAGGAGCTACTAATTGCATAAGAGCAGCAACTAACTTATAAATAAAAGCAATGACAGCAATTTTTACCGATGGAAAAACAGCGAACAAAACGATGATGATTAAACCTACAATACCTAAAGAGTTTTTTAATAAAAGACTAGCTGATAAAATCGTATCGGCAGCATCTGTCACCGTCTGTCCAATGACTGGAATAAAATTACTAGCAATAAATTTTGTCGTTTTTAAAGCAACCCCGTCCTGGACTGCGCTTGCTGTTCCCTGAATTGAAAGAATAGTAATAAAGATACCGAGATAAAGAACAAGGCTCCCTAAACTAATCGTTCGAATCAATTGGGCTAAATGAGTAACTTGAAAGCGTTGATTTAATTGACTAACAAACATTAATAATGCAGCTACATATAACAAGGGAAAAATAAATCGACTTACTAGTAGACCGCTCATCTGGAGAAGGAAAATAATCACTGGATGAAAAAAGGATACTTGACTCAATTGACCTAGGGATGCAAGAATTCCAAGCAATAACGGAAATAGGGCGATGATAAAATCGCTCATAACTTGAATGGCATCCTCTGCGTACGTAATGGCTAGAGAGAAGGATTGTAGCGTGATAAAAAATAATACCGTAACGATTATAAAATGGGCTACTTGTTGGACTCCCGAAGAATCGAAAGCCTTTAGCATCGTGTGTAGGATGCTCGCACACAGGCTTAACAAAATTAAAATGCCAAATAACTTTCCTTGTATAAGAATTTCATAACATAGATAGGTCAAGACACCTTTGATGATTTTTGAAAAAGAGATTGCTTCATCCTTAGTTAACAGTTCTTTGAGGTTTTTCCCCTCTAACTCATCAAGGTACTTACCATAACTTTCCCCTAATTGCTTCCAAAACCTTTCGATTTCATCTAAATGTAATTGTGTTACTATTTCCTCCTCTATCTCTTCTTCCCGTAGTAATTCTTGTTGGTCCTTTTCGGCGAATGTCACGCTCGTTATGCTTAGTAACATGAGCGTAAGAAAGAGAAAAACCTTGAACTTGTCCATACATTTCTTGCCACTCCTTTATTTAATTCAAACCAACGGGCAGAAACTCGAGGATCGTATCAATCACGGCCTGAATAATCGGTAATGCTAATAGGAGGATAAAGATTTTCCCCACTAACTCTAGCTTAGATGCTAAGCTAGATAGACCAGCATCCTTAATGAGGTTTGAGCTAATTTCAATAATGTAACTTATACCGATTATTTTAAAAATAGTATCGAGGTAAAAACGTTGAATCGACGCCTGTAAGGCTAATTGTTCAAAATAAAGTATGACTGCCTTAATCTGCTCGACGATGAAAAAAAGAATGACGATAGAAGTCAACATCGCGATTAAGAAGGCGATATTTTCTTGCACGTCCTTTAACACTAAATAAAGCAAACTACTTGTGAGGGCAAAGATGACAATTTGAATCATATCCATCGTTAAATTCCCTTTAATAAAAATACGGATTGAATTTGTTGGAACAAGCGAGACAAGTGATGCATCACAATTAATAGGACGATAATGAAGCCTACGAGGGAAGTAAACTGAGCAATATCCTCTCGTCCTAATTGTTTTAAAATAGTAAAGAGTAAAGCAGTTACAATACCAATGCCACCAATCTGAAATAAAATCGTCGTATCGAATAACAAGGACCATCCCCTCCTATATGAGGATTATGACGATTAGAATGCCAAAGAGGATGCTTAGGGTTTTTGTCATCTGTTCGTATTTTCTTTTCCTCTCTAAGGCTACGTCGAGTTGTTTTTGTAAATAGTAAATCGTTAAGCTAATTTGTTTTTGTTGTTGTTCAATGGTATGGTTTCCTACGCTCTGACCGAATTCGAATAAGACGTCGAGATCTTCTTTTGTCAGTTGAGAAGTTTTTTTTAATTGCAAAACTCCTGCTTCCCATAGTTCATAAAAATTATCCACTGGTCCTGTAAGATTTTTAGCTAATTGACCATAAAACATGGCAATTGGTCCATTTGTATGTTGATGGATTCGGGTAAATATTTCTCGTAAAGAATGAAGGCTATAAGTCATTTCTGCCTCCATAATTTGTAAACTATAAATCAAGATCCGAAGCTGACTAACACGATAGGTAAGGTTTCGACTAAGATCAAAACCATATAAAGATGAAGCGGTAATAAAGAGGCTTGCTCCGATTAGCTTGAACATGCGACTTCCCTCATCGTTAATAATTCCCTTCCTTTAGCATCATAGAGTTTATAGCTAAACCGATGAAGCGAATCCTTCGACAACATGATGTACCGCTGAAATACGTCTGCAGTAAATAACGGAGTTAAAGAAGGACGGGATTGCACTTCCTCAAGGTTATTGGCATGGGCTGAGCAAAGAACTGTAACACCAGTATATAAGGCTTCTAACAAGGCTTGGACATCTTCCCTTCTTCCGATTTCATCAACGATGATGACATCTGGGGACATCGAGCGAATCATCATCATCATACCGATCGCTTTAGGACAATGGTCCATCACATCCGTACGTCTCCCAACATCGAATTGTGGAATTCCATTTTTCGCTCCAGCTATTTCTCCTCGTTCATCTACAATTCCTATTTTTTGCGGAGGAAAAGCTTCTTGACCCGTACTAATAATACGGGCCAAGTCCCGAAGCAAACTCGTCTTGCCTGATTGAGGTGGGCCTATTAGTAAAGTATGAAGAAAGCGGTGATTTTGATAAAGCAAGGGGGCGAATTGATGCGCCAAACCTTTATGTTGCTTAGCAATACGCAAGTTAAAAGAAGTAATATCGGTCAAGCCTCTCATCTTCCCTTCATAGAAAGCGACCCGTCCTGCAAGACCTACCCGGTGACCACCTTCAACCGTGATATAGCCTTCCTTCAATTCCTTGTCAAACTTATATAAAGAATGCTCACTGAGTTGACGTAGGAAATAATCTCGATCTTTACGAAGAAAGATAATCTCATCCAGCCAGATATTCTGATCTAAAAAGATTAATTCTACTGCTTGATTAATGCGTAAACGTATTTCTTCCAATTGCCTGAAGCCCTGTTCTACATAGGGAGCAACTCCTTCCCTAATTCGTGGTGGCATCAAAAGTAATATCGTCTCCATAATAGCTACCACCTTTTATTTTCTTTACTAATATCTATGCTTGTCTTCTTCATTTATGATAAAAAAAG
>CALJVC010000039.1 GCA_937974845.1 uncultured Pseudogracilibacillus sp.
GCTTGGTGCTTTCTATCGTACCCTTGAGGAAGGCCAGGTGTACCTTCAGGAACGATAATGTGCATATCCATCGTAATTGGTTGTTTTAACTGATCAGCACCAATTGTAAGCTGATACGTACGTGTTTCACCGGCGTCATTGGTAACTTTCATGGAACCACCAGCAGCGCTAAGGGACTTAACCATCTCAGCGCTTGTCACCGTGAATTGGACAGTGGCATTGCTACCGTCGATAGTCACCTTCGCCGGCTTCTGGAAGTAGCCATCAGCAATAGAAGTATTGTTATTGCTTGCTTCCTTCATTTCATACGGCACATCGTAGGTTCCATTGGCAAACTGCGCAAAAGCTTGATCGACAGGCGCTAGCGCTAATGAAAGAACGAGTGCAGAAATAACAACAAAAAATGAAAACCTTTTTCTCAACTTAATCTCCCTCTCTTATTCCTTTATTAATGATATAAAGTCTTACCCCTCTACATCTGTAAAGTAGCCATTCCTATTACTAGCTACTAAAATAGAAGCAATAAAATTAGTAGACTGCAACACTACTATACGTTCTACATCATATTTACTTGTTATTTACTCACCTTCTTAATAAGGATTTTCGAACAGTGCAACAGATCCACTACAGTATACATTTGGAATCACTTCCATTTTATAGTTTTCATCAGGAGAAACTATGTATGATGTATACTCCTCCCTTAAGGATACCAAGAAAAATGGGAAAAAGGGTGCCAGGAACTTGAATAAAAATCGACAATTTTGTGAACTTTACAGAAAATACCTAAACCTTTAAAAAAGACTATTTATTCATTCCTAAGGCATTACTTTGTATGTTTATGCAAAAAATAAAAGCTCCTATACTTATCTTTCTAAGTATAGGAGTTTACTTGAATTTATTTCATTCGATCCGGTAATGTACGAATCGATTCATTCAACATATCTAGCTTTCCCTCGATTCGGTGGAGTAAGTAGAAGGTAATCGCAACAGGAAAGCCCAGTTCCGTCATAAGTATAACCCATTCTTCCATACCGAATCCCTCGCTTTCAAAAATAAAGGCGAGCCAAGCTGACGACAGAAGTTGGCTCGCCGGTATATATTATACTTCAAGTTCTACTAAGGTTACTTTCTGTTCAACCACTCTAGCCCCGTGTTTGCTTACTAGCTCTCCCCCTGCTGTCATAAAGACATTTTGCTGAATAATGGTGTCCATCGCTTGGCTTACCCGTTGTGGATGTACTGGTTCTATTGGATCATCGACAACTATGGTAACAATTTTACCGTCTTCGTTTTTAAATTGAAGCTCCAACTTCCGCATGCTTATCCCTCCTATTTATATATGTTGGCGAACTTTTTATTCTGGAAGAATGTTGGAATGGTCTGAACGCTCTACTTCAGATAAGGAGTGCTCTTGTAGGCTAGCGATTGCTTCGGCTGTTCTATATAATTGTTCGGCTGTCGCATTCGTTTTAATGTTGGAGAAAGTTTTGCGTTTTAAGATAGGCTTTTTCGTACGAGCATCGAAACCAACTTTGAAAATAAGACGTAACTGAGTTCTTTCTAACATTTGTACTGCCATCCTGCTCACCTCCTTTCACCCTTATTATCGTGATTCGAGAAAAAAAGGTGGGGAATTTTTCTATTCTCTTTGCTACCTATGTCTAACCTAGTTCGAAATAAATAGGTGGAAAAGGAATTATAAGGATAAGTATCGACTTTTTCGACAATTTTCGATAAGATACTAGTATGAAAGGATGATTGTTATCTGAGTACAAAGGAGGTGAACCGAGCATGAAGAGAAATATCCTTTTTTCTCTACTACTAAGTTTAGCCATCTTTAGCTGGGGTTTCGACGTTTCCTATGCCGAAACCGAAGTGGCGGATGAAGCAACGAATGAAGTAGAGAAGGAGGAAGTGGTTGAGGAAGTTATTAAAGACGAAAAGGATAAAGAACTCTCAGATACAACAGATGAAGCTGAAGGTAACGTTGATGGAAAAGAAGAAAATAAGAATGAAGAAAAGGACCAAATACATAT
>CALJVC010000040.1 GCA_937974845.1 uncultured Pseudogracilibacillus sp.
TAGAGTGCTCAAAATATTGGTGCCATTACGGTACCGAGAAAAGCTTGACACAAACGCTTTTGATAAAGGACTTGACAAATCTTGGATAACGTTTTACTATTTTATGTAACTTAATAATGGAAGTGGCGATGAATAGGCGAGTACGTTAAGCGAATTAACAGAGATTGAAGCCCATCGGTTGAGAGGTTTCATTAATTACAGCTTAGCGGAACCCTACCTAGGAGTCGTTAGTCTCATAAACTAACCGCCTTCGATGCGTTATCGTGAATAAGAGTGGACATAGCTAATCTATGTCAATTGAGGTGGTACCGCGGAAAATTTCCCCATTTCCGTCCTTACGTGTAAGGACAGAAATGGGGTTTTTTATTTGTAAAAAGTAAAGTTAGGGAAAGGGAGAGGGAGTATGGAGAAGATAAGTTTTATTGGAGCTGGATCGATGGCGGAAGCGGTCATTGCCGGCATCGTTCGTAAACAAGTTTTTGCAAAGGAAAATATTTACGTTACAAATAAAGAAAATAAACAACGTTTACAGGAGTTAGAGGAAAACTACGGTATACAAAGTTCTAGTGACCGTCGAGAAGTGGTTTCCCAGGCAGATATTCTTGTAATAGCGACAAAGCCTTATGATGTCGAGTTAGCCCTGCAGGAAACGGCTCCTTATATTCGGGAAGGACAGTTGATTATCTCTGTTGTAGCTGGAGTACCGACGAAGAAAATAGAGGAGACAGTGGGACAGGAAATAGGGGTCATTCGTTCGATGCCTAATACTTCTGCAACGATTGGCTACTCAGCAACAGCCCTTTGTAAAGGGCGGTATGCAAGCGAAGGGGAAGTCGCTATCGCTCGGCGCTTGTTTGAAGCGATTGGCGAGGTCGTCCTTGTCGACGAGGAACAAATGCATATTGTAACAGGGCTTTCAGGAAGTGGTCCTGCGTATATATATTATATGGTTGAGGCGATGGAACAGGCGGCCATGGAAGAAGGGCTGGATCCTTCTACCGCTAAGCAACTGATAACCCAAACGGTCATCGGTGCTGGAAAGATGTTAGCAGAAAGGCCTGAATCTCCTGCCCAGTTACGGGAGCAAGTGACGAGCCCGAATGGAACGACCGCTGCGGGAATCGCTACGTTGGAGGCTTTTGATGTCAAACGGGCTATGGTTGAATGTGTTAAGCAGGCCACGCGTCGTTCGGAAGCCCTTGGCTCTAGTGAGTAATTTGTTTTTTCGAGTCTACAAGGATTAAGTACTTTTTAAAGAGAACCTTAATTTCTTCTTTACTTACCCTTGGCTTAAGATCCATTAAACGTTTTATACCTATATAGAGTTCCTTCTGTTTTACAGGTTGTTTTTCAAATTACCCTTCTTTTGTAAAGGTAGCCGTTTTAGTACAGCTGTATTTTGTGAACATTCATTGCTACTTAAATTATATGGCGGTAAAATAACAATAGATTATGTACAAAGGATGGAAAAACTAATGACAGAAGATGAGAAGTTTATGTCCTTAGCTATAGAAGAAGCAAAAAAGGCCGAGGCCGAAGGGGAGGTTCCAATCGGAGCGGTAATCGTCTATGAAGGAAAAGTCATTGCAAGGGGTTATAATCAACGGGAGGCAAGGGAAGAAACTTTAAGCCATGCTGAACTAATTGCTATTGAGAAAGCGAACAAGGTATTAGGAAGCTGGCGTTTAGAAGGGTGTACCCTTTATGTTACGTTAGAACCATGCCCGATGTGTGCTGGTGCCCTTATTCAATCTCGGATGGAGCGGGTTGTTTATGGGGCTTGGGATCCGAAGGCCGGTTGCGTCGGCAGTTTAATGAATTTACTGGAGGAAGAACGTTTTAACCACCAGGTGGCATGGACAGGCGGTATTTTAGAAGAAGAGTGCCGTCTCCTTTTATCTAACTTCTTTAAAAGGTTACGGGAGGAGAAAAGTCGCAAGGTTGAGGAGAGGAAGGTATGAAAAAAGACCAAGGTCAGCTTATTTTTATTAGCGGTGGTGTTCGGAGCGGTAAAAGTAGTTTTGCCGAGGCCCTTGCTTACAAGATTCAAGACCAAACCGGTGAGAATTTAACCTATATCGCAACCAGTCTCAGAACAGATGCAGAGATGGAGGAACGAATTCAGCATCATCAAAGTCTGCGCCGGTTAAGTGGTCGGAAGTGGCGAACCTATGAAATTAGTAGGAATTTTTCTAGGCAGATAGAGGGGAAGGATTTTTCAGGCATTGTTCTTATCGATTGTGTAACTGTCCTACTAGCTAATGAGTTATTTATAGAGGTTGGTCCTTTAGATCAATTGCTAGAAAGAAGCCGGAACTTAATAAGGGATTTAGAGGAAGCAATCCTCCAGTTAAAAAATAAGGTCCATACCCTCATCCTTGTATCTAATGAAATACAGTTTGAGGCCCATAGCGAACCTTTCGTTCAGCTCTATCAATGGTCGTTAGGACGTTTACATCAAGCGATTGTCACCCTCAGTACAGCCTCTTTTTTAGTGGAGGCTTCAATTCCTATCCAAATGAAAGGGATTCCATTATTTTCGGAGAATTAGAAAGGTAGTGTAACAGCGGTGCGGTCTTTTCTTTATGGATTCATTTTCAATCTACAATTCTTTACGACTATACCGATTAAAGGGATACAAGTTCCACTGGATAGGGAAAGCCTCCGGAGGAGTGTTCAACTTTTTCCACTTTTAGGTTTATTGCAAGGTCTGCTTTTTAGCTTATTGGCCTATATTTTATATACTTGGACATCTTTATCCCCCTTAGTCTTAACGTTAGTGCTTTGGTTATTTCCGATTCTTTTTACCGGTGGCCTGCATTTAGATGGTTGGATCGATAGCAGTGATGCTTATTTTTCCTATCGGGATAAGAAACGTCGGATTGAAATTTTAGCTGATCCAGCCGTCGGTGCCTTCGGTCTGTTGAGTGTCATCGTCCTTTTAGTCCTTCGGTTCGTTTTCCTTTATGAAATAGTAAAGAAACTGGTGCCAGCTTCCTTTGTACTCTTTCTGCTCGTATATTTTTTTAGTAGGGTAAGTATGAACATGTTCATTACCTTTATCCCGCCCCTTAAGGACGAGGGACTAGGAAGGATGTTTCACCAGGCTAGTCATCCTAACATTCTTTTATATAACGGAGGCTTTATCCTCCTTTTATATCTGTTTCTCTACTTATATGAGCCAAGTCTCTTAATCGTCGGCTTGCTCTTCTTCCTAGCTATGCTTCTTGCTTATCTTGTAATCAAAAGGAAAATTGTAACCGCCTTTGGTGGAATCAACGGTGACTTAGCTGGCGGAGCGACGGAGGGAATGGAGACTATTTTGTGGTTACTTCTTTGGGTATATCATTATTATGTCATGGGATGACTGGAAAAATGGACTATCAGAAACTACTTAACGAGTGAAGGCTAGGGATCAAGCTCGGAAAATATTACTTAAAAAGGTGATGAAGATCGATGCACTTTGTTATCGGCGGTGCCTACAATGGTAAAGCGCAATGGGTGAGGACGCACTATCAATTGGATAGGAAATCTTCTTACCTTTGGCAATCAGCCTATGAAGACCCTTCTTTACCGAAGGAATTAGGAAAATATACGAGCCAACTTATTATATTAGAAGGAATAGAATATTGGTTAAAGCAATTACTCAATCATTATGAAGATAGCCAGGATCGGGCGATAGAATATATCGAGGCTTGGAAAGCTTGGTCCCAGCAAGACGGTAATAAGCTAGTAGTAATTGGTACTGATATTTCTAAAGGAATCGTACCGATCGAAGCGGAGGAGCGCCTTTGGCGGGACGTCACAGGAAGGTTTTATCAAAGGATGGTGGAAGAAGCGGCTAGGGTCCATTACATTTGGTACGGCATTGCTAAAACTTTGAAATAGTTAGGAGGTACATATATGACTGCGGGACGTTTAAGTTTACTCGCTTTGTTTATTGCTATTTCAGTGCTCGGTGGTTTTATTAAAATACCAGCCATCGTCGGGAGTATCGCGCTAGATTTATTTCCAGCTTTGATGGCAGCGATTTACTTAGGGAGAAACTCAGGCGCTTTAGTCGGAGCGTTTGGTCATTTAGCTTCGGCAATGATTGGTGGACTGTCCCTCGGTCCCCTTCATCTTCTGATTGCTTTGTTTATGGCCATCATTGTTTATTTCTTTGAAATACTTTATACGAAGAGCCTTTCCTTGATTGCAGGCCTATTTGTATTGATTGCTAACACGTTCCTCGTACCGTTACCGATGATTTATTTCTTTAGTTCAAAGTTTTACATCGCCTTGTTACCACCATTATTTGTTGGTTCTCTAGTTAATATAGCCATCGCTTTACTTCTTATTCCATGGTTTCGACCAATTTTTGAACGTATTTCTAAATAAACGATCCCTGATACGGATTTACACCCGTACCGGGGATCATTATCTTTGCACATATAAGGGATGATAGTAGCCTTTGGCCATCGTTTGAATCGTTTCTTTTTTCTCCTTTTCAAAAGCAATAAGAAAGCAAGTAGCCGGTCCGCCAGATTTTTTTATATCTAAGGAAGTTTCGAGAGAAAGGTTCGATTTTGTCAACCTTTGCCATTCAGCTAAAATTCCCTTTGAACCGACGGCGACTAGGTCGATTACCCCTTCTTCTTGGACGAAACTTTCGTAAAGGGAAAGCGGGGCTACTTGCTTGGCATGCTTAATTACTTCCTTACCAACGAGGGGACTTCCGATGACGGCAAAACCATCGGAAACAGTTGGGCGTCGGCGTTTTTTCCGATTCCTTTTTCGTCGTCCTAGCATCGTAATCCCGAAGGCCGATTCCTTTAAGCTAAAATTAGATTCCGTACTTCCTGTAATTGGTAAATCCTTAATTTTTGTTTCGCTAAGTAATCGTTGAATTCCTTCAACATAGTCTAACCAAGCTTCATCATTTGTGAAATTTTGTAAAATGATAGCCAAAGGTTTGGCTCGGGTCCGTAGAAGGTCCATATAGGTGACCCGGCAGGAGTAATAACTAGCCATGGCATTAGGTACTTGGACAGAATCCGTTACTTTTTCTCCGATCGAGCCACTATTGTCGCTAGAAATTACTAGTTCCTCATCCTGGCTAAGGGGCAGGATGAGGACGTCGGAGGAATTCATTTTTCCTCCTTCTTGGCTGAGTCGGAGGATTTTTTTGTATGAAAGACCTTGGCACTTCTTTCGTAAGCGACGTCTTTCACATCGACTCGACTATTAGCTACACGGGCAGCTGCAAAGAAGTAATCCGATAATCGGTTTACATATTGTAAGGCCGTATGTGGTACGTCATCTTCCTCTTGAAGAAGGGCTACAATTTGTCTTTCTGCCCGTCGAGCAATCGTTCGAGCAATATGCAAGGAAGCGGCTAGTGCTGTTCCTCCTGGTAGAATGAAGTATTCTAAATCAGGGGCTTCATCGGTCAATTCATCGATGCGGGTTTCGAGGTATTCAATGGCCGTCTTATCCAAACGATATTTTCTTTCTTCTTCAGGTAGAATGACGGAAAGGTCGGAACCGCTATCAAAAATTTCATGTTGGATTTTTATTAAATCTTCTCTTAAATCGGCGAAGGTTTCATCATGAATTTCAGTGATAGCCTTTCCTACGAAGGCATTTAGTTCATCTAAGCTACCATAAGCTTCTACCCGTGGATGGTTTTTAAAAACCCTTCCTCCTACTAGACTCGTTCGTCCTTTGTCACCGGATTTTGTATACAAACGCACGTCGTTTCCTCCTTTAAAAATGTAATTTTCTGAAAAAAGTATATGCTTTCATTATACAATGACTCTCTTTAAAGACCAACGACTAGACATATGAAACATAACAACTTTTTCCATTGCGCCTTTTGGGGAAAAGGTGTATAATGAAAATTGTCGTGCTAGGTGGGGAGGTAGCGGCACCCTGTCACTTGCAATCCGCTATAGCAAGGCTGAATTCCTATCTGAGGTGGATGATTTTACGGCTGCCTTAAGGAATTAGTGTTGACGTTTAGATCCTGCGCAACAGGAACCCATGAACCCTGTCAGGTCCGGAAGGAAGCAGCAGTAAGTGGTCATTCCTGTGTGCCGTAGGGCAACCTAGACTGAGCTATGAACTTAAGTAACGCGTGAAATCATTGCATCGACGGTAGGTGCGCGACCTTACATATACTGACTCACTTTACTAGGCCCGAAAGCTTAGTAAAGTTTTTTTATTTTATAGTAGCTAAAGTAAAAGATGAAATAGAGGAGCGTCGGTAATGAAGTGGTATCTTAAGGAAGCTCTCCTTCTCGCTGGGATGACATTGAAGAATCCTAATAAAAAAGAAGAGAACAATATGGCCTTTCATACGGCCAAGGATCCTCGTACAGTTCTTGAAAATCGTCAGGCTTTGGCCCAATCTCTAGGAATTCCCTTAACTTCTTTTGTATTTGCTCAACAGACCCATAGCGACCATTTTTATGAGGTGAAGAAGGAAGATCAAGGGAGGGGGGCCTTAGAGGAGACGACTGCTATTCCTGATACGGACGCCCTATATACGAAGGAAAAGAATCTTGTGTTGACGGTATGCACGGCCGATTGTGTTCCGGTCTTCTTTTATAATGAAAGGGCGAAAATCATAGGAATCATTCATTCAGGTTGGAGCGGTACAGTAAAGGAAATTACTCCAAAGACCTTAGACTATATTCGTCAGAAGGAAGCAGTGAGGATGGAGGATTTCTCCATTGTTATTGGAAGTGCCCTATGTCAGGAACATTTTGAAGTAGATCGGGATGTTTATGAGCTTTTTTCAAGCCTAGGCTATGCGGATCCTTTTATTACTTACAAGGCGAAACGGAAAAAGTTTCATATCGACAATCAACAAGTGATCAAAGAACAATGTAGACGAATAGGAATTTTAGAGGAGAAGATACAGATCGATACAAGCTGTACCTTTTCGAGTCCGACTGGTTTTTCCTATCGTCAGGATCGCCAAGCAGGCCGTCATTTAAGTTTTATCGTTCAAAGATAAAAGAGGCTGGGACAAAAC
>CALJVC010000041.1 GCA_937974845.1 uncultured Pseudogracilibacillus sp.
TTGCGGGGGCAAGATTTGAACTTGCGACCTTTGGGTTATGAGCCCAACGAGCTACCAGACTGCTCCACCCCGCGATATGTGTTCATTCATTTGTATAAAAAACTTCATCTGTACTTTTCCAACTATTAATGCTGGTTCTTCTTATAAAGCTCGATGAAGTTTCTATAATGACCCCTACGGGATTCGAACCCGTGTTACCGCCGTGAAAGGGCGGTGTCTTAACCACTTGACCAAGGGGCCAACAATCCACTTGATTATATAATAGAAATCTGGCGGAGAGCAAGGGATTTGAACCCTTGAGACCGCGGTAGCGGCCTACATGATTTCCAATCATGCTCCTTCGACCAACTCGGACAGCTCTCCGAATGGCTCCACAGGCAGGATTCGAACCTGCGACCGATCGGTTAACAGCCGATTGCTCTACCACTGAGCTACTGTGGAATCAATAAGTTATAGCTAGTATATCTACGTAAGCTCAGTTTCTTTAGTTATGCTGTACAAGAAGAATCCTGACTTCTACGATGCCTTCCTTACCGTAGCGGATGCTTCTCTGAGCTACCCATTAGATATTATAATAACTTTTTAAAAAATAATCAACATTTGTACTTTTTGCTTCAACTTGGAAAGAAAAGCTACAAATTTGAGCGACAATTTATATTATAACTACTTTTAAAAATAATGCAAGTGTAAATATAAAAAAAGAAAAAAACAGACCATCGTCGAATTAAAAACTCCCTCCTAATTGGTAGAAGGGAGTTGATTTTAGGCTTTATAAAATCAGTTTATCGATATCCTGAATTAAAGTGACGATTTCTGGCTTACTCACTTGAGCATCCGCTCCGACACTTTCACCTTTATGATAAAGGTCATCCGTTATCAAAGAAGAGAAAATAATTACTGGAATATCTTTTAAACGTAAATCTTTCTTCACCCGATCCGTCAAATGATGGCCATCCATTTGTGGCATTTCGATATCGGTAATGATTAAGTTCACTTTTTCTTTCGGGTCGACAGATTCATCTTTCGCAATTCCTTCCAGGTAGTTCCAAGCATCCTTACCGTTTTCAAAAACTTTTAGGTTACTATACCCTGCCTCGGATAAAGTATCGATAAGTAATTGACGTAGTACAGCCGAATCCTCCGCCACGACGATACGCTTCGATGAACGTTCACGAGGACCTAAAGCTTTGACGCTATCTACATTCACACCGGCCTTTGGATCAATTTCTACCACGACTTTTTCAAAGTCTAACAAAATAGACATATCTTCTTCTAATTTAATGATGCCAATTGCATAAGCCTGGTCTCCCGCCGATAATTCCGTCGGCTTTTCAATTTGTTCCCAGGAGATACGATGAATTCGAGACACATGATGGACTCGAAAGGCTATTTTAATCTTATTCAGTTCAGCAATAATAAATTTATCCTTTTCCGGATCTTCCGATGGCGGAATCTCTAACACCTTTGCTAAGTTTACGACTGGCAACACTTCATCCCGTAACCGAATAATACCTTCCACATTCTCATGGGAATTAGGAATCGGTGTCACCTCGACCGCATTGATAATTTCTCTTACTTTCAACACATTAATACCGAAAAGACCGTTTCCAATTTGAAACATGACGATTTCCAGTTCGTTCGTTCCACTCTCTAGTAAAATATCCGTTTGATTTGCCATATCCATTCCCCCAGTCTTGGCGAGCTAAATTCAAACTATAAGATAAAAGTAATAATAAACGGGCAGTATTTACATTTATATAATACTATTATACCAAAACCCCATGGGAAGACCAAGATAACCTTCTAGTTAAACTTGGCATAGCCCCTACCCTTTGTACCGAGCGTTATTTCCCATTATAACACGGTAGAGAAGTAATAAAAAAAATTGTACGAGAAAAATCCCGTACAACTTCTTTACTTTATTTTCCTAAATTAAAGTCTTCGACAAACTTCTTTAAAACATCCTCTAATGTTGGCTCTCCTACTTCATCCAATTCATAAAAGACCCGGGCAGTTGGTTTATTAATATTAATCACCCGCGTTAAATCCATTGGAGTACCGATAATGACCGCATCGCAATCCGTTGCATTAATCGTTGCTTCTAAGTCCTTCAACTGCTCCTTCCCATAGCCCATCGCTGGTAAAACCTGTTCTAAATGAGTGTATTTTTCAAAAGTATCTAAAATAGACTTCACAGCAAAGGGGCGTGGATCGACGATTTCTTTTGCACCGAGTCGCTCAGCCGCTACCGTACCAGCGCCAATCTTCATCTCCCCATGGGTTAAAGTTGGACCATCTTCTACAATAAGGACGCGCTTTCCTTTGACAACCTCTGGCTTATCGACCGTAATTGTAGATTCGGCTTTAATAATTTCACAGTCTGGAACGACCGTACGAATGTTGTTTTCAACAATGTCGACGGCTTCCTTTTCTGCACTATCAATCTTATTAATAATGGCGACATCCGCTGTTCGTAAAGCTACTTCCC
Source organism: uncultured Pseudogracilibacillus sp. (assembly GCA_937974845.1). Taxonomy (GTDB): domain Bacteria; phylum Bacillota; class Bacilli; order Bacillales; family Amphibacillaceae; genus Pseudogracilibacillus. Next base: position 2,489 of record CALJVC010000041.1, read on the forward strand.
CAGGATAATATTTTAATTCATGGCCAGGACGATGGGGGTCGAGGACCGTAATAGCTAAATCTGGTTCATAGAAGGAAAAGTCGTTGTTTCCTCCATCCCAAAGGATGACGTCACATCCATCTGGATCGTTTTCCGCCGCTTCTAAAATAGCCTCATAATCTACCCCAGCGTAGATAATGTTTCCCCGTTCTACATGGGGCTCGTACTCTTCCATCTCTTCGATGGTACATTCATGTTTTTTCAAGTCTTCTACCGTAGCAAAACGTTGTACCTTCTGCTTCACTAAATCCCCATAGGGCATCGGGTGACGAATCGCAATCACTTTGATCCCTTGGGCAAGCAAGGTTTCGATAATCTTCCGGGAAGTCTGGCTCTTACCTGTCCCCGTCCGAACGGAAGTAACCGAAATAACCGGCTTCTTACTCTTAAGCATGGTATCCTTAGAACCTAGTAAAACAAAATTCGCTCCCGCGGCATTAACGATAGCACTTTTAGCCATAACCGTTTCATAGTGGACATCGCTATAAGCGAAGACACACTCGTCCACGTCATATTTCTTAATTAAATCCGCTAATTCTTCCTCAGGATAAATAGGAATTCCTTCAGGATAAAGTTTTCCTGCTAATTCAGCAGGATACTTCCTACCATCTATATCAGGGATTTGGGCCGCTGTAAAGGCAACGACATTATATTGTTCATTATCCCGATAATATACATTAAAGTTATGAAAGTCTCTTCCGGCTGCACCTATAATAATGACATTTTTTCTTTTCATTCTAATCTCTCCCACACGCTAACGATAATTATTATTATACATGCTTATTGTATAAAAATACAAGAGAAAAGTTATTTTTTTAAGAAAGAATGAAAAATTCGGTACTGTTTTATTAAAAACAATACCGAAGTTGTATGATTATACATGACTCAGCTCTTCTTTACCTTCGATCAACCACACCCGCTCCTGCTCCACTCTCTTCGTTAAACCTAAAGCATCAAAAAGCTCTAAAAGAGGAATTAAGTTTTTCCGAGAAAGGCCAAAGACTTCTCTAGCTAGCTGAAGGGAAAAGGGTTGTCCCTTTGTTTGTTGAAATAATTTTTCCGCAAGTTCCACTGCTTTCTGACGGTGAATAAGTCTTCCTTCATCGAAAATATATCCCCGCTTCGTCTGCAAAGTAAAGTAATAAAGGTCCTGCCATAGGGAAGGATCGATTGCCTCCTCTTCTAAGTATGTAGAAAAGGCTGACACTTCTGCACCGTCTTTCTCCCAACGTTGATAGACTTTTGCCATTTTATCCTTATAAGGCGACGGTACTTCTGGTGAAAAGCTGGCTAAAGCTACAAACTGATCCTCTAAAGTAAACAAGCCTTCTGTTACACCTACTTCCAAAGCAAAGGCTAAAAGTTCTTTAGGATAAGAAGTTTCGAAAGAAGAAAGAAGTTCGGCCTTATCCTGCCCCAAACGTAAAGGATAGCGTTCATGGTAAATCGTCAACGCCTGAACAATGTCTCCCTGCACCTTATCTAGCACGGCTTGGTTTGTCCAAAGATGTCGGTCGATTGACAAGTACTGATCTTCTATTTTCTTCCACTCTTCTTCACTTACTGACGCTTGACGCTGTAATGCTTCCTTCGTTCCAATCAACAGTTTAGTTAATACGTAATCTACCCGTTCTCGAGGTTTTCCTTCCTTAATTGCAGATAAAAGGCGAAGTGACTCTTCACCAAACTTCCGCCTTTCTCCCTTTGCTTGGATGACCCAGCCACCGCCAATCGTCTCCGTCGGTGAAGCCCTCCGTAAAATAAACCGATCTCCTCGAGTTACAACAATCGGCTCCTCTAACTCGACTTGACAAAGAATTTCCTCCCCTTCAGAAGGCTCGAGCTCCCTTCTGTCGTAAAAAATAATTCGGCCTACCACTTCCGCCGTCCCTAAATATAGTTTAACTATTTGTCTCTGTTTAATCCGGTGTTCGAAAAGGGGAACAGTGGTCAAGGCTAGGTCTACCCTCGTCGAAGTTTCAAAAAAACAGTCCTTTACTAACACATCACCCCGGCGTAAATCATCATAAGGGATTCCCCCGAGATTTAAGGCCGCCCTTTCGCCAGCCTCGACTTTTTCTTTCGTTTGATGGTGACTTTGAATCTGTCGCACCCGGGCCCTTTCTTCTTGAGGAAGAACGAGTACTTCATCGCCAACTTTTACTTCTCCACTAAAGACTGTCCCCCGTACGACCGTCCCTTGCCCTTGAACAGTAAAAACGTGGTCAATTGGTAAACGAAAAGATGGAAGGCTAATTTTTTTCTCCATTTGTTTTGCCATATCGATTAAAGCTTCCTTAAAACTGTCTATACCTCGCTTAGACTTACTATCGACAACAAAATACGGTGCGCCTTCTAAAAAGGTTCCTTTTAATGCCGATTGGAGATCCTCCTTTACCATCTCAAGGAAATCCTCTTCGACTAAATCAGCCTTCGTGAGAGCAACCACACCTTTTTTCATCCCTAATAAAGATAAAATGTGGACGTGTTCCCTTGTCTGGGGCATTACTCCTTCATCGGCAGAAACTACTAAAACGACGATATCCACCCCTGCAACCCCTGCAATCATTTGACGGATAAAACGTTCATGACCAGGGACATCGATAATCGAAAGCTTCAAACCTTCTTCGGCCGTCAATAGAGCAAAGCCCGGTTCAATAGAGATATTCCTTTCCTTCTCTTCTTTTAAACGATCGGTGTCAACCCCGGTCAACGCTTTAGTAAGACTCGTCTTACCATGATCGATATGGCCAGCCATCCCGATAGTAAAAAACTTCTGCACACTTCTTCACCTTCACTATATATATTTAAACCTTTAAGCGTAATGCTTTTGTATGGTACTAGAAAGATGTATAATGAAGATTGAATCTGGGATCGGCTAAGGAACTGGTGTCCTTCGTGGTCTTCAAAACCAATTGGGAGACGCGTGCCGTCTTCGGTGGGTTCGATTCCCACACGATCCCGCCAAATTCTCTCTTCATTAATGTAACTTCTTAAACCCTTCAATCATTGTAACTACTTCCTCTTCATCTACCGTACGGAAATCTAACAACAATTTCCCATCCTTTAAGCGTACAATGATAGGACGCTCCTGTTGCCGAAGTGCCTTTGCCATCGCTTCGCTCGATAAATCTCGATGTATTACTTCTACTACATATGACGGTAGTTCAACTTCTGGCATTGTTCCTCCACCAACCTTAGACATAGCTTCACGGACTTCCATCTCAAAAGCACCAAACCCTTGTAATGCTTCGACAAAACGATTTGCCAATTTCAAAATATCTTCTTTAGACTTTAAAATATCTCGAACGGTCGGTACTTCTTCCTCGGCTCGTTTTTGTAAGTAACTTTTTAAAGTTGCTTCCAAACTAGCTAACGTAAATTTATCTACTCGTAAAACCCGGGCTAATTGGTGAGCTTTCAATTGGTCGATATATCGTTTCTTTCCGACGATAATACCGGCTTGAGGACCTCCTAATAACTTGTCCCCACTAAAGGATAGGAGATCGATTCCTTTTTTTAATTGACCTTGCACCGTAGGCTCTACACCGATGCCTTTTTCAGAAAAATCAAATAAAGTTCCACTACCTAAATCTTCATATAATAAAAGATTGTGGGAATGGGCTAAACTAACTAAATCTTCTGCCCTGACTTCCTCCGTAAAACCGATAAGGGAAAAGTTACTCTTATGTACTTTCAACAACATACCGGTATTTTCTGAAATAGCTTCTTCATAATCCCGAAGCCTCGTTCGATTCGTCGTTCCAACCTCTTTCAATTCTGCCTCACTCAAGGCCATAATTTCACTAATACGAAAAGAACCACCGATTTCTACAAGTTCCCCCCGGGAAACAATAACTTCCTTACCTTTAGCAAAGGCATGGAGGATAAAATAAACAGCAGCCGCATTATTATTCACAACCATAGCCGACTCTGCTCCTGTTAATTCTGTTAGATACTCTTCCACCAAATCATGACGAGAACCTCTTACACCTTCTTCTACATTGTATTCTAAAGTAGAATAGGATCGAGCCGTTTCAACAAGATGGGATACTGCTTGGTCGCTTAAACGGGAACGACCTAAATTCGTATGAATCACTACTCCCGTCGCATTAATGACCGGTTTTAATTCGTAATCCGTAATAAAATAACGAACCCTTTCTTCTAACTTATGAAAAATATAGTCCCGTAAGGGCTCCTCTTCCCTTAAGTCAAAGGGAAGTCTCTCTTCCTTAACCTCTATGCGTATTGCCTCGATAACATCTTGTAGCCAAGACGTAAGCATCGAAGACGAAAGGGAATATTTTTCTTCTATTTCTTTAAACCGTGGCTCCTTTTGCAAAGTATGGACAGCTGGTATATAACGAAATAATCGCTTCATATAATCACCTTTTTTGATAAACAGTTCGTTCGCTTTTTTAGTAGAGAAAGCTTATACTTTAATTATTGCACAAGTATTTTTTTATGAAAAGGGGTGAGCACTGATGGCACAAGATGAAAAGCGATTAACTGTCCTATCCTCTAAAGCTGGATGAGGGTGCAAAATTAGTCCTAGTGACTTAGCGCAAGTTTTGCGCTATGTAGAACAACCTAAAGAAGATCCAAATATTTTAGTCGGTATCGGTCATAGCGACGATGCTAGTGTCTATAAGTTAACCGAAGAAATCGCAATGATTCAATCAGTAGACTTTTTCACCCCGGTCGTCGACGATCCCTATATGTTCGGTCAAATTGCCGCAGCAAACTCCTTAAGTGATATTTATGCCATGGGAGGAGAGCCAAAAACGGCTCTGAACATTGTCGCCTATCCTATGCAAACCTTAGGACCAGAAATTTTAGGTCGTATCTTACAAGGAGCTAACGACAAGGCAAAGGAAGCGGGTATAGAAATTGTCGGTGGACACTCTGTAGAAGACAATGAACCTAAGTTCGGACTTTCGGTTACTGGTATTGTACATCCGGAAAAGTTTTATAAAAATATCGGTGCCAAACCGAAGGATGTGCTCGTACTTACAAAGCCTTTAGGTATCGGTGTTCTTACTACAGCTCTGAAACGCGACTTATTAGAAAAAGAAGATATCGAACGAATTTCTAAAGTAATGGCTACCTTAAACAAAATTCCTGCCGAAACCTTACGAGACTTCCATCCAAATGCTGTAACAGACGTCACTGGTTTCGGACTACTCGGTCATGCCTATGAAATGGCCTCCGGAAGCCACGTAACTTTTGAAATTCATTATAGCGATGTCCCTTTCCTACCAAAGGCTATGGAACTAGCGAAGGATAATGTCTTCCCGGGTGGCTCCTGGGCTAACCATAGATGGTTAGACTCTAAAGTCGCATATGACAAGAGTTTAGAAAGCTTCGAACAAGCCTTACTTTGTGACGCTATCACATCGGGAGGATTGTTAATTAGTCTGCCGGAAGAAGAAGCCGACGCCTATATTGCCAAATTGAAAGAAAGAACGGACATTGAAGCTCGAATTATCGGAAGAGTTGTAGAAGAAAAAGATAAACCAATCTACGTTTATAAATAATTACTTTCAAAAGAATGGATTGCTTCCAAGAGACGCAATCCATTCTTTTTTAATTTCCTTAAACTATAAAGCTAGCCTAAGAAATAATCAATACCCCCTTATAATAAACAGTTTAATTGCGTATCATGCTACAATTGGTATAATACCTATATAGGTATAAGGCCTATTCTTTATAGTAAAGGATGTGGTCGCTTATGGAAGAAAAAAATAAACACTGTTCTATAGAAAACGGTGGTTGAGGAAGCGGTAAGCAAACTTCTGGTCGGAAGTTTTTACCCCCTATATGACCAGCAGTGTATTTATGGCTCCTGGTAGGAGTTATTTATGTTATTATCAAGCTAATTAGCTAAACTAAGTACGACACTTCGCTCGTAAAGGTGGTGAAACAAAATGATTAAAGTATCTGAAAAAGCCCTTAATCAAATCAAGGATGAACTAGAGAATATTAAGGCTGAAATGCCATCCTTAGAAGATCCCTACATCCGTCTTTACATGACTTATGGATGAGGTGGGCCACGATTACAATTGGCTCTGGCAGAGTCAAGCACACCAGATGATATTGTTACTGAAGTCGATGGCATTACCTTCTTAGTTCATGCTAACCAAGAACAATTCTTTAAAGGTATGACCTTAGATTATGTGAAGAGCATCTTCGGAATTGGGGAATACACCCTGGTTAAAGAGTAAAGATAAACAAAGGTTTCGCGAATTCGTGAAACCTTTGTCTTTTTTTAAATATGTGTATATTCGATGAAATTTTTAACAATTCTGCTGAATCCTCACTCATTTTCCCTTATAATATAATTAGAAGAAATTTACAGAGGAGTGAGGGTAATGAACGAAAAGAAGAAGAAATCCCAAGTACTTTTAGATTATGAAGAGAAAATGTCCCTAGAAAACGCCGCCGACTTTCTTGAAACAATTGCCAATAAGCTACAAGAAGAAGGTTCCTTTACGTTAACCCATGGAGAGCAATCCCACACAATTCAACCATCCGAACAAGTTGTCTTAGAAGTCAAGTATGAAAAAAAACGCAGTGGAAAAATGCAACTGGAATTAGAGCTCGAATGGCGCGAAGGAGAAGAAGGAGAAACATCCTCTGGCGGTTTACAAATCGACTAACTTATAAGAAAAAATCCCTAAAGCAACAACCGTTGCTTTAGGGATTTTCCTATTCAATGGTAAACCGCTCAATTGAATGCTTTAGGGATTGAGCTGTTTTTTCTAGTTCCTCCGTCGCCCGCTTCATTTCATCAACCATATGATGCTGGGAAGCAATCTTCTCTGTCACATGAGCGATAGCTTCTGTTGCTCCCGTCGTCGTCTCCATCGTTTCATCTACAGCCGTTGATACTTCTTCAGCACCAGCAGACATTTCCTCAGACAAAGCTGACAAGTCCGTCATTTGACGATGAATATCCTCTAAAAACCCAAACATCTGTTGGAAGTCATTTCGTAATTGTGTTATAAATTCCATACCTTCATTAACATCTTCTTTACTTTTCTCTACCGTTTCAACCGCAACTTTCGTTTCCGCTTGAATACTTTCAATCAATTGGTTAATATCGAGCGCCGATGAAGCTGTCTGCTCGGATAATTTACGGATTTCATCAGCTACAACAGCGAAACCAGAACCTGCCTCCCCTGCTCGAGCTGCCTCAATCGAAGCATTTAAAGCAAGTAAATTTGTTTGATCCGCAATATCGGTAATGATTTCAGTTATTTCATTAATCTCTTCTGATGTCCGTTGTAATGTATGGATTGTCTCAGACGTAGTCAAGCTACCCTGCTGAATATCTTCCATTTGAGCTAAGGAACGTTCCAGGAGCTTACCACCTTCTTCGGTCTGTTGATGAATTTCATTCGATGCACCAGAAACCTCTGTCGCAATCGTCGCCACGCGTTCGGTCCCTTGCGCCATTTCCTGCATTGCCACCGAACTATCCTTTGCTGATTCAAGCTGGATTTCCGAAGACTCCTTAACTTCCTCTACTAAATCCCGTGTCTCGTCAGCCATCATCGCTGTAAGTTCCGTCCGTTCAGTCATCTCGGCTACTGCCTTTTCTACCTGTTCAGCGCTATCGTTAACCTGGGCTAACATCGTCCGCATATTATAGGTCATCGTCTGGAAAGTATGAGCTAACTCTCCTACCTCATCCTTGCGAGACAAATATTGCTCCTCAGCATCTACCGAGAAATCCCCTTCTGCGACTTTTTTTCCATGTTCAGTGATAGCCTGGAGAGGTCGACTAATTGAACCAGCAAAAAAGTAAGCAATAACCAAACCTATTATACTACCGACAGTAATAATTAATAAAAGCAATCCACGCAAACGATTAATCTCCGAAGCAAATTCTGTTTGATGGGCTCCAATTGTTAAAATCCATCCATTTTCTAAACGATCGAAGGCAACTTGCCGATCAATTCCGTCATAAACATATTCAAAACTACCGCTCTCTTCTTCTAGAATATACTTAATAAAGTCAGCATTTTCATCTCCCGCTTCGACGTAGTTGACCTGATTTGCCACTAACTCCCGATCTTCATGTCCTAAAAAAGTACCTTCTTCATTTAAAATAAAACCATAACCAGTCTCACCAAAAGCTAATGTATCAACTATTTCACTTAAATAAAACCCGTCTACCCGAGCAATTAGGGCACCTACTACTTCACCCTTCGATTCAATCGGTGTCGCAAGCATCATCACTAGCTCCTCTGTCGCTCGACTAACAATAACGTCTGACATCGCTGCTTCCCCATCAAGAGCTTGCTTAATATAATCCCGATCGCCTAATTCAGCAGTAGAACCATCGATGTAGTGAGCTGTCCCATCTGGAGTAACAACCGCCAAAGTAAGATAATCTAACTTTTCTATTTCATCGGCTAAAAAGTCGAGCTGATCATCTAACTTCATACCTTTGATAATATCATTTTGCGCAATAGCCTCCAGTTCCGTAAAACTCCGTTCAAACCTTTCTTCTATGTACTGTTTATTATCGGCTACCTTTTCGACTAATTGCTCTTCTAATTGGGCCGTTAATACCTTCGTACTGTTATAAATAGATACAATCCCTAGACCAGCTCCTACGATTAAGATTAAAACAATTTGTACTACTAAAATCTTCATTCTCAACTTCATAATTTCGCCCTCCTTACCGTTCCTTATACGATTGATAACCTATGAATATGAAAAAGGTCGTGAAATAGTTTCTAATATCCTAGCCTGTATTAGGTCCATGTAATTAGATTTTACCAGAGTTTGTAAAGGTTTGGTAGCGTTCTCAAGTTTTGTTCGGAATTTTTTCAAAAATAATGCAAAAAAATAGTCCCTAACACCTAGGGATATTGATATTTTAAAGGTCAATAAAATTCAACAGTCTATCCTTTTTACAAAAGCCATTATTGCCATATACCTGATTATAGACATATTTCTCCTAAACTTATTTT
>CALJVC010000042.1 GCA_937974845.1 uncultured Pseudogracilibacillus sp.
GGTACTAACATCGCTCGTAGAACCGGTAAAAGTCATAAAAATACGGGACTCTTTATCCTCCGGTAAGCTTGTACAATAACCCCCAGGCCGTTTGTTCGCCCGGTTTTCCGCTTCAACCCATCCAGAAGTAAGGGCGTGTTTAGCAAAGTTTGTTAGCTGATGACCAAAGCTGTGGAAATGTTCTACGATAAAATCACAGGCTTCTTCGTAGGAAAAAGTCCGTGCCTTTGACTTACCAATCGATACGGGGGCTTCGACGTCCTGCCAACCTAACTTATCCATACCAAAAAGCGTCGCCTTTCTCTGTAAGTAACGATAAAAAGGCTCCTTTTTAGCTTCGATAGCTGACCACATAGCCTTTAAGGTCGCTTCCTCCATTCGATTATACTCTAACGGCTCTTCAAGATGCCCTTTACGACCGGCCAATTTTTGTAACGTTAGTCGACTGCCAGCTAAATGGTTTAAAGTATGAGCAAATAATGGACCATAGTGTTCCCATTCCTTTTCCCAACTTTGAAAAATTTGTTCCCTTACTTCAGGATCCGGATCAGCATACATTCGGTTCATCGCTTGGCCAATAGATAAATCGATTTGTTCTCCTTCCTTATCTGTAAAAGGAATCGTCATTATAGAGACAATTTTGTCATAAAGTTGACTCCAAGCAGAAATACCATCTTTATTTAGCTCAGCAATAATTGCTTCAACTTCCGGTGATAAAAAGCGTTTCCCTTCTTCGCGCATTTCTTCTAAGCGAAAGGCAATTTCACTGAAGGGCTCCTGTTTTAAAAGCTCCTGCCATTCTTTCTCTTGCCAATTGGCATACAATTTCTTAAGACGGACTTTCTCCTTTCTAAAGGTGACAAACAAATCTACAATATCCCCTTGGACAACGCTTGCATATTCATCGTCCATAAAAGCCGATTGAACCATCGTGATAAAAGCGCTAGATTGGTAGGCACCTCGACTAATTTCTTCATCTAAACGGATGATTTCCTTTAACTTTTCCGCCGATTGTTCCTGTTCTAACTGATCGATTTTTTCACGAAATAAATCGATTTGTTTATAGAGTGATTGAATTTTTTCTTTAAGTTTCTCTGATTTTGAACCACCTGGGAAGATGGTATCTAGATTCCATGTATTAATATAAGACATCCTTTACGCTACCTCCAATACATTTGAAATAAAGTTACTTTCTAGTGTAACATCAAAAAGGATGGTTGTAAGCTTAGGACTGTTAAATGTAAAAAGGACATAAAAAAGCGATTTAACAAAAAATTGTTAAATCGCAAAACCATTAAATTACTGCATCGATAAAATACATTCTTATTCTCTGCCAACGGTTACGTGAAGCAATCAATTGCTCTTTCGTTTCCATAAATAATGACTCTAATAATAGGGCCTCTTCTTCTGTTATAGCCTGCCTACTGAAACGAGCTTTTTCATTGATTAACATTGCTTCTCTAAATTGCTGCACATAAGTCATCCCGTAACGCTTGTTCAACGAAGGAAGATTTCGTTCTAGTGAACCATTGCCTAAAGGCACACCATCGTAATCTAATAGCCGAATAATATAACTAAACCGTTGGGTGACCTTGCTTCTTTCATCTTCTTCCCTTAACTTCTTTTCAAATTGCTTCAATCTCCTTCTACGCATAATTAAAGTGACGATAAAGAAAAGTAAAGCTAAAATAATAAGAGCTAATAATACTATCAATAAATATTTCCAGAAAGGCAAAGATTCCGTTTCTTCTTTTTGATCATTATGACCAACGTCATCTGAAGATTGAATCTTCTGCATTCCTTGTAAGCCATCCCCTTGTTTTACCTGAGATTTAAAGCCATCCGGATTACTACCTTCAGGATAATCCGTTAAATCGATAGGTGGCATAACTTTTTCATAGGGCGGTGTTACTTCAATAGGGATCCACCCAAGTCGGTCAATATAAATCTCTGTCCAAGCATGTGCATTACTATTTGGAAGGACAATTTTCTCATAAGGTTCCACATCCCGAACATCTTTAGGTGTAATAAGATAACCCTCTACATAACGGGAAGGTATGCCTAAAAAGCGAAACAATAACGTAGCAGTAGTAGCATAATGAGGGGCAAAACCTTCCTTTTTATTCTCTAAAAAATCAACGAGTACATCGACGTTTTCTTCGGGAGACGTAACCTTTTCATTATAATTAGTCGTCTCCTTTAAAAAGCTTTTCACTTCAGAAATAGCTTGTTCATACGTAATACCATCCTCAAAGTTTTTCAATTTTTCTTTTAAATGGTTGGTAAAAAGCAAAGCTACTGGCTCTGGAATTTCTGTGTAGTTTTCATAAACAAACTCCTTATAATGTTGTTCACTCTTTTCATATGCCTCTACTTCACTACTCGATTGTTTATATAAAATATTTGCCATTCTAGGATACTTTCTTATTAAGTTGGGCATGATGTCATAGGTGTACAACCTTTCTCCTGAAAAAGAAGCACTATATTTATTAGTATCGCGGTATTTTAAACTTTCTTTTACTTCTTCAATCGGCGAAGCTAATTCATAAGGATAAAATAAAAGTTCTGCACTTTCTTTAATATTATAGACAGTCATTTCATAAGTATCTTCTTCTATAGCCTGGGTAAGTAAATTGACATAACTTAATTGATGACTAACATCAAAACTTTCTTCTTCTAACCAATAGAATAATCCATGATTTCGATAAGCTACTTCCTCATCTAAGTCTTCCCATCCATTTTCTTTATAATCTACTCCGATATATCCTTTTAAATATAAAGGAGTTGGATACTCCATGATAACTTCTAATACAGCTTCGTCAGATGTTTCCACATCGGTTAATTTGTTTAAATCTCCATAATATAAAGCACTAGGTTCACTTTTCCCGAACCTCCAGGCTGAAATTGCATCTACTATACGGTTTTCCGCATCCTCTACAGCTTTATACTTAGTATATGCTTCCTTTGGACTGATGAAATAAGTAACGGACATCGCTAAAACAAAAAATACGATAAGGATTGTTAACGAACCGATAAAAGTGAACAAACTATTTTTAAAAACAATATGAGACGAAGAAGATTGGATATTATGATACAAAAGGCTAAATAGAATGACTGAGATTAATCCAATCTCATAAGCCAATCCTACAGAAGTAGAAAACATCAACTGGTAACCAACAAGTAAGGCGTATAAAAGAATAAGGACAAAGAGCTTTCCTCTATCTATAATCCAATAACATAAAATAGCTAAAACAATGAAAATTAAACCAGAAATAAATTGGTAAGAGAGATACACCTCCGTACTATTGTTAGCAACTTCTATTTGAGGATATACGCGTCCACTGGCTAATCCTATTTGCTCAACGAAATGATTATAAATATAGCTAAGACCCTTCGTCACAGTGCTTCTCCCGATCAATAAGAGAAGTACGATGGCTACCATACTAAATAAGTATAGATTTTTCTTCATCCGACCTGCTGGAATGAAAAAATATACCGTTACGAATAGCCAACTTAGTACCAAGGTTATAATCGAGAAATTTTCTACAGCAAATAAACGAAACATATAAAATGCAATAACAAAATACAATAAACTAGAAAAGATAGCCGGGACAATCTTCGTAGAAAATGTATCTTCCTTTATAATACGTTCTGTTATATGAAGAGATGTTGGTTGTGACATAATCATTAACTCCTTGCTCAATCAACTTTTAATTAGACTAAATAGCTACACGCTTATCTAAATCCTCAGGGACGATAAGCCTTCCCTCTTCATCAGGTAAATATTCTACTTCCCTTTCCGCTGTAATATAAACAATAGCCTTATCAAGCTTTAACAATGTGTCCAGCGAGTCTACCGAAGAATGATCCGTAATGGACACTTGTAATAAATCGGCTAACAAACTCTCTAGTTTCTCTACTGACTCGACCTCATAACGCTGTAAAAAATCTTCCTCATAATAGGCCACTTCAATAGGTATACGTTTTGCAATAAAATAATTAGCATAAGCGATATATCTCTCCATTAACGAATCGATTTCCTCAGCTGAAAGCATTCTTTGATAATTTGTTTCTAAAAATAATACGAGAGTGCTAGTTAATGGAGAGGAAGTTTCTTTAATGACAAACTCCCTCAACTTACTAGAAAGTTTCCAATGGATTTTTTTAACAGAATCACCTGGTTGATAGGGTTTTAACTGGAGATAATCTGTCGAATCTCCTAAATAAACCGTATTTATTTCTATTCCATCGAATTCCTTAACGGAAGGAGATTGTTGTTCAATCGATTGATGATGACTATTCGGAACAACATAGAAGCAGTTCTTTTCATCCATTTTCATTCTTCGTTTAAAAATTCCTAATAAGTCCAGTATGGTAAACTCTTTAACGCGAATGCTAATCTTTCCACAATACTTGCTAGAAACGTTTAAACAAGTTGTTACATTTGAACGAATAGGAGCACTTACCGAAAGACGTTTGTCTGTTTTCTCTTTCGTTAGTTCATTCACAATTTCTATATCCAGTACCCCATGGGTAAGGGGAAACCAGTTTCGATTGTGTATGTGAAAACATATTTCATTCTCCGTCTCTTTTGGAATAGTTGTATTCGCTTTTATATCTATCGATAAATTCTTCTTACGGATAGCGAACAAAGACATCAATAAAAGAAATAGCAACAAGGCCAATACGACCGATAGAAAAAAAGGCGTATATAAGGGTGAGAATAAATAAAATATTAAAGTAAGAATAAAGATCGTGAAAAATACGATTTGTTTCTTCAACAGTATCTCTCCTTATACCTTTAATTCTTCTACTTCTGGAGATTTGGTTGACTCTAAGATTGATTGAAGTAATTCCTCGACCTGTTCATCATTAATTTTCGCATGTAAGACCATTCGATGGCTACACGTATCTACAAATAAACTCCTCACATCGTCTGCATTCACGTAATCCCTTTTATCAAGAAAAGCTTTAGCTTTTACAATATGACTTAAAGCGATTGCTCCTCTAGGACTAATTCCTTGTAATACCGAAGGATGATTACGCGTTGCTTCCGTTAATTCCGTAATATAACGTAAAATTTTTTCGTCAATATATATAGCTTGTACTTCTGCTTGCAAGCTTAACAATTCTTCCCTCGTCATAACAGGCTCTACCTTTTCTAGTGGATGTTCCTTTTGTCGATCGTTTAACAATTCTACCTGACTTTCAAAGTCTGGATAACCTAAACTCGTTTTTATCATAAAGCGATCTAATTGTGATTGAGGCAAAGCTTGGGTTCCATAAGAGCCGATAGGGTTTTGAGTTGCAATAACATGAAAAGGTTTAGGCAGTGTGTAAGTTTTCCCATCCACTGTTACATTTTTTTCTTCCATCACTTCTAATAAGGCTGCCTGTGTTCGACTCGATGTTCGATTAATTTCATCAGCTAATAACAAATTACACATGACTACCCCAGGTTCGTATACAAACTCGTCCTCCTTCTGATCATATTTTGAAAACCCTACAATATCGGAAGCTACGACATCAGGGGTGAATTGAATTCTATTAAAATCTAAGCCCATAGCCTTACTGAAAGATAGAGCCAAGCTTGTTTTCCCTACACCTGGAATGTCTTCCAATAAAACATGTCCTCCGGCTAAGATAGCCATCATAATTTTTTCTATTACAGGATCCTTTCCTTTAATCACTTTTTTTACTTCATCCATTACACGATAAGCTTTTTCATAATTCATGAACATCTACCTCCGTTTAGATTTTATATTTCTTCTTTAACCTTGTTAACGTGTTCCCGATTGGTCCAATCGTTAACAATAAAAAAACTACATTTGAAAGGGCATAAAGAAACATAAAAGGAGTGGACAAACCAACAAGAGCTATGTATCTATTCCATTGAAAAGTCCCATCAAGAGAAATCGTAGTCCAAATATCCATCATCAAGGAAAAAACTACTCCTGCAAAGACACCGTAGAGACTTAAAAAAAACCGATTATGACGTAATCTTTTCCTTAAAAAGGGCAAGCCTGCTAAGAAACCGAGCATGCCCCAAGCTAACATTTGGAAAGGTGTCCAAGGACCTTGACCAAAAAATATGTTAGAGATCAAAGCGGATAAAGAACCGACAAAAAACCCCGCTTCAGCTCCAAAATAAAGGGCACTAATTACGACTATTGCCGTAACGGGCTTAAAGCCAGGAACAATAGCAAAGATAATTCTACCAATAACAGAGATTGCAATTAATGTAGCTAATACGACTAATCTTCGTGTCGGAATATCCTTTGCTTCAAAGGATAGATAGATAGGGATGAAGGAAAAGCTAGCGATTAAAATCGAAATTAATAAAAATGAGCGATCCTTTAAAAAAACTACACCAATAAAAATTAATAAAGGTATAATAACAAGGATAACTAACGTATTAAGTAGCTTCTGTTTCGACGTCATTCTTATATCACATCATTTCGTCTCGCTAGTTGTGCAATATCCTCGATAGAAAGAGCATAAGGATCAATATGCCGAACTATTTGATTAGCTACTGTCGTATAAAAAGTGTTTTTAGAAAAGAAATATTTAGGCTCATCTATAGTAATGATTTGTCCGTCAAAAAATAGGCCACATCGGTCTGCTACTCTCGAAGCAAGTTCAACATCATGGGTCACAATAACGATTGTCATGCCTTCACTCTTCAATGCAATTAAAAGATCCTCTAACTCTCGTCTTAATAAAAGATCCATTCCTTTTGTCGGCTCGTCTAAAAGTAAGATTTTTGGCTTTCTCAACAAAACTTTAGTTAAGGCTACTTTCTGTTTCTCTCCCCCACTTAAATCAAAGGGATGACGCTCTAGTAAAGCTTTGAGGGAGAGACGTTCTACAAAATAATCTAAATAATTTTGAAAATCTTCCTCAGGATAGGAAACGATTTTCTTCATTTCGTCAAATTCTTCTTTAACGGTCGACTTTAAAAAAAGCGAGTTTACTTCCTGAGGTAAGTAGGCTAAAATATCTCGATATAATACACTATTTTTATATTTTTTTAACTTTTTATTGTCTATTTTTACTGTGCCTTTATAGGGTTTATATTGCCCAGAAAAAAGATGGAGTAAGGTTGATTTTCCTGATCCATTTCCACCCAAAATAGTGAATATTTCATTCTCGTATATCGATAAATTCACACCCTTTACCACATCTGAAGAGTTTTTTTCATAACGGAACCATAAGTTTTTTAAGTGACATAGTATTTTGCGATCTTTTGTGATTTTTCTCTCAGGTTTTTTAATTGTTAAATTTTGTGGAAACTTATGATCAATGAATTGCTTACCTTCACGGACTGTTAAAGGTGAGACACCTTTCTCATCAAACATCGCATGTACCTTTAACACAGTAGGTAAAGCCTGGAACATAGGGCTATCTTCCATTTTTCTGCCAATCTCCCTTGGGGAAGCTTCCGCTCTCACCGAGCCTTCCTCAAGAAAAATCACTCGATCTGCATATGGAAAGACGCCTTCTAATATATGTTCAACCAATATTACAGTGATACCCAATTGTCGATTAAGCTTGTATAACATATATAGAAATTCTTCCCGAGCGATAGGGTCAAGTTGGGCAGTTGGTTCATCTAACAATAATACTTCTGGTTGCATAAGGATAATCGATGCTAAATTCAACAATTGTTTTTGCCCACCAGATAAACTACTTGTTTTCCGATGAAACCAATGATGTATTCCAAAGAAGTTCGCCATTTCTCCAACCCGACGACGAATGATGTCTCTTTTCACCCCAAGATTTTCTAATCCAAAGGCTAATTCATGCCACACTTTATCCGTAACAATTTGTGATTCTGGATCTTGAAAAACAAAGCCAATTTTACTGGCTCTATTTTTTTCATCCATTTCATCTAATTTTTCACCCTTGAAAAAAATCTCCCCTTCAAAATTTCCCGATGGAGCGATTTCTTTTTTTAATAGTCGAAGTAAAGTCGACTTACCTGAGCCTGACTGGCCAAATATCACAATAAATTCACCTTGTTTAACTGAAAGGTGGATATTTTCTAAAGCATTATTCTCTTGGTCTGGGTACGTAAATGTTAAATCTTCGACTTTAAATAGTTCCAATGTAGACTCTCCTTTATTTCAATTGCAAAAGGATAGATGGTGAGCACGACTATTACTAACCAATACATCCCTTCTTTCATTACTTGGTCTAACGGATATATCCTTGGATAATAAGAATAATAAAATGCCCCTTTGGCCGTCCCGTAAATTAGTAATAAACTCATTATGAATAAAAGGGCGATACCAAAGTAGTCTTTAAAACTATAGCTAAAGTTAGAGTAATTCGTCCTTCCCTTTAATCCATAACCCCTAGCCTTCATTGAATCCGCTTGTTCTATGGCATGCTCTAAAGACCATCTCAAGACACTCATAAACACACGGAAACTATTTAATAAACGATCTGTTAAACTATCGCTAGTATAAAAACCTAATGTCTTCTGGGTTACATGTACTCTCTTTACTTGTTGAGTAAACAAAGGAATAAATCGAAAAGCCATTGATAGTAAAAGGGCTAATTTAGGAAATATCGTTCCGAATAAATATAGAACTTTATCCGTTGTCATTAGATAACTATAAATTTTACTCCAGAATATAATCGCTAAAAACATTGTAGCGATTGCCATACCATAGAATATCGCTTCTAAAGTTACAGGCTTACCATTTAAGAAAAATAAAATCGTTTCTCCTTTATGAACAAAAAGAGGGTTGGTCAAAGTGATCAAAACAAAGAGAACGAAATAAAAGGCCAAATCTTTAATCCACTCTTTCAGCGTAGTCATACGAGAATATAGCAACACGCTAGCGATAAAGGAAAAGAGCAAAAGGAAGGGATGCAGATAAAAAACCGTAATAGATATAATTAATAAATAATATAGAAATAATACAGTTGGATGATATTTTTCTAAAGCAATCATCTATTCACCTCTTTGTACACATGCTCCTTTTGGATATCTCGTCCCAAATCGCAAGTATAGTGGAAAGTAATGGCATCCCCATCCTTCAAGGTATACTTACTTACCCCATAATTTGGAAAAACACCATTTACTTCATACATCCAACCACTTAAGGGACCACAAGAAAACTCATATAAATGATTTATTCCTTGAATATATACGCTTTTATATCGATTTTCTTCAGCCCCTTGATAGGTCAATGGGATTCGTTCATGCCTTGTCGCTCGTAACAAAATATCAAAAACCGTATCTTTTGGTCGAAGAACATATTCAGTCGTTGGCAAAATAATCCCATCTTTCGGTACATAACGTTCATCCTGTAAAGAAGCCGGTAACTTTTCAAAGTTTTTAACCGCCGTATCAGCTCGTATCGTCAGTGTGACGACTTCGCTATCTTCCGTAATATCATCAGCATGTAACAAATAATATTCATCGACGGTTTGAATATCTATTCCTTGATATAAAAGGAGGGCAAAGAAAAGAATCAGGGAAAACATTAAAATATCCTTTTTCATTAGCTTTTCCCATTATCCTCCGCTAGCCTGAAATTGCTTTTCACTTCTTTTCCTCCTTCGGTAAACAATCCATACTATTACCAATGACAATAAGATTACTGCTACAGCTACCGTTAAGAGAAGCTGTCTTATATCCGTTTGAACCTTCACATAGGCTTGTTCAACATCCTCATAATTGACTATTTTTTTCCTATCATCAGGATGTAACGCTTCATAACTATCTATGATTGTACGGACTTTTTTACGATCTGTTATACCTAATTTTTCTATAGGATAAATGTCTTCAATAATTTGTTTATTTAAGGCAGTAATCTTATTTTGAACGGCAACAATCTGCTCCTCCTTTTCTTTTAAATCAAGGTAAATTTCTTCATATTGATTGCGATTTTTAGCACGGGTTAATTTTTGTAATAAAGATATTACTTCCGTATAATCTGACGTCGTTAGTGGTTCTGTCAAGGCTTCATAACGAGCCACATCTTCCTTTGTGAAATCTTTATTTTCATACGGATTCTCACCGATAAAGTAATAAGTTACTGTTCCTTTACCTGATTTCCTTTTGCCTTCATACTCACTTAAATATTCAGCATCTTTCTTTATCTGTAATTGATCCATTGCCTCGGAGAGAATAGAATAATTAAACACATAACGTCGTTCCTCTATTGGTAGTTGTTTATATCGTTCATAAATTTCTTCTATTTTTGGCTTTGTCATATGATTTGGTATCTGCTCAATATCCTTTTGTAAAACATCTATTTCCTTTCGCAAAGTTCGATCCATTTCCTCTCGAAAATCATATAAAACCCTTGCTTTTTCATAAAAACGATACATTGATACAAAGGCATACAAGGCTTGTTCTGTAGCCATCGGATTCACTTCATCTGGGTCAGCCGTTGGATTCGCATCATCATAAGTATCAGAATGAATAAAGCCCCCATCCTCATGTTTAAACCTCATCAAAGCATCCCATAAAGTGTTACCATTTTTTATAAAACGTTCATCCTTTAACGGGTCAATCCCCAACGAAGTTAAAGCTACAATCACTTGTACAATGCTCTCAGTATTATCAATATCAAAACTAGTGAAACCACCATGGCTCAGTTGAAGCTCTGATAAACAAGCTAGAGCTTCTTCAATCACATCCCGTACTTTCCTCTGGACCTTTTCTCCAGAATAGACCTTAGTGTAGGTGAATATTTTCTCATCATTGTAATAAGGAGCTAAAGCTTGAAGGGTCATAGCCGTCATATCTGGATCAGCCTTATCACCTTGAAGAGAAAATCCTCCGTCATCAAGTTGTCGTTCTAAAATTCTTTCTATAATATAAGCTCGATCAACCTTTGCGTCCTTTGGAATATAATACTGTAAACTATCGAGGGTAATTAACCCCCATGTCCAGCCGTTCAATCCTTGTAAACCGAGAAAAGCATCTTCTTCACGAGCATAGGTGCCATCGGCTATTAAATCGATCCATTCTCCATCAACACTTTTTGTAAACTTTCTTGGATCTTCCCCTAAAGATAATATCGCTAGAGAAATACGGTGCCACTCTGTTGCTTTTGAATCACTAAGCTTTTCTTCAGTTGTATAACGTTCCGTAATTTTATCAGCTAAAACAGCCAAGTAGGTATCATAATCATCAGGGTAGCCAATTCGCCCAATACCTATAGGAAACCAATCTCCTGAACTCCTACCGGCTTGTTCCACAAAGGAAGAACGAAGTAGAGGTTCTTCCTTTGTGATTCCGGCATCGTATTTTTTCCATTCGATGATTTCTTCTATTTGACCAAGTAATTTTTCTTGGGTAACTTCTTCCGCATATACAGTGTCCGTCAGTGTTACAAATATTAATAATAAACTTAGTAGTAAAACACTAGATTTGTTTCCTTTCGCTAAATGCATGCTTACCATTCCTTATCATAGTTCGTGCCAGGCATACCTCCGCCTATGTCTGCTCCATAGGCAAGGGTATAACGAATTCGTAAAACATCCTCATCTTTTAAGTAATAATCTGCAAATCCAACATTAGGATAATGACCATTTACACTATACATCCATCCAGAACCATTCGAAAAATCGAATTCTCCCAAATAATCCGGATCATAATCTTCGGGATCGAATCGAGAAAGGTCTCTTGATACTAATTCAGCTAAATCTTCTGGAATTTTAGGATTCTTGACAAGACCTGGTTTGTAGATAGCGGATAGATAGAAATTCTTTTCAAGAGTACCAGTATACTCGTACGAAAATCCATGTTCCCTTAATACACGATCTAACAATTGAGAGGCACGCTCTTTGGGATAAATATCTACACTAATCGGTGGAATAATGTACCCTAAACCAATCGTTGTAGCTTCTATACTAAAGGTTATCGTACCAATCACTTCATCTTCATTTGCTATATCTCCATATATAGTGATAGACGCTTCTGCTGTATTGCCATCTCTATCTCTGGCTGTAACCTTTATATCATTCGCTCCATTTACAACAGATAATTTAAAGCTCACTTTGGCATCATTAACCCAATCGACAGGAATCTGCTCACCATTATTTGTAGCCATGATTCTAATTCCGTGATTGGTGTATAATTTTCCTTTATCATCAACGACATTAATATGGAAAGTATGACGGGAATTTCGAATTGTTTGACCATCTTTTAAATCAGGGAACAGTATATAAAACTTTGATTCTACTTCTTCCTTATTTCCTCCATCAGGTTTACTAAAATGAATCGTAAAACTTTTCTCTGCAGAGACCTTTCCTTCCTTCGCTTCTAATTTGATGATATTTTTTCCTTCACGTAGTTGGACAGTATAATTTCCAGATTCATCGCCATTAACTACATCCTGATTAACGGTCACAGTAACAGGAATTGTCTTTTTCCCAATGTTTGCTTTAGCATAGAAACGATACTCGCTTTCTGTTACCGTTTCATTAGTTAAATCTGTATCAAAACGAATCGATTCTACTGGCTTTTCATAAATAACGACATATTCTTCTGCAACCTTTTTATTTTTCTTAGAAGCCTCAAGTCTAAGGGTGTTTTTTCCCTCTTGCAAGATAACAATATACTTGCCGTCTTCTTTTTCCTTCACTACTTTATCGTTTAAAGTAACTTTTAGCGGGACTTCTTCTCCTCTATATAGGGCCTGGGCGAAAAACTCTAACTTCTCCTCATCAACTTTCTGCTCTTTTTCTAAATCTGTATAGAGAATAATTTCAATACTATTTAAATAAACAGTATAAGTTCTAGCAACGGTGAATAATTCATTAGTAACTGGATCCTTATAGGTTACAAGAATTGTTATCTTATTTTCGTTTTCTTCTAAACTTACTTCTCCTTTAAAGTCCTCTACTGGCCTCTCATTTACATGAACCTCAATTTTCTCAACTAAATAGTCATGATCCTTTTGAATAATTTTAAAAGGATAGACAGGTTCTGTAACCGTTTCTCCATCAACGATTGTCGTGGAGAAATACTCTTCTATTTGAGAAGGACTATCATCATCAGAATCATCGATTAGCTCTGTATGTGGACTATCCTCATCTAACTCCGTAACGATTTCACCACTGTTTCCAATACCTTTTTCTGAACTTCCTCCTGTAGAACTGCCGTCCTTCCCTTGACTCACTTCATTCTTCTGGCTAGAGTCAGAGGTTCCCTGAGCTTCTTCTGTTTCTTTTTCTTTCTCTTTAAAATCCTGTTTATTGTCATGCTTTTTATCGTTAGGACGCTCTTCGTCTACATTCGGATTTCCCTTCTCTTCTTGTTGCTCCTTTTCTTGAACTTCTTCTTTTTCTTC
>CALJVC010000043.1 GCA_937974845.1 uncultured Pseudogracilibacillus sp.
TAAAAAAAGAGCATGGAAGCAGAGGAATTTCCTTTAGCTTCCATGCTTTTTTAGTAGAAAGTACTAGTAAAGGCTTGAAGGAATAGTTCACAGTGGCATAAGAGATACAGTAGTAAACTAAACTGGAAAGAAGGTAGTATGAAAGGTTAAAAGTAGTCTATCCTTCCTTCCGCTATGTTAGATTACTTTATTCATCGATATGGACGACATCGACCTTTCCTGTATGGGGGTCGATGACGAGGCCATGGACTCTTACGTAGGAAGGTAGTAGGGGATGTTCACGAATAATCTCTACGCTTTGGGCGATGGATTCTTCTACTGTATTAAAACCATGGAACTCCTTATCGAAGTCTATGCCTGAGTATTCTAAAGCTTTAAAGGTTTCTTCAGAAATACCTTCTTCTAGCATCCTGTTTTTAAGATCCTGGGTATCGACACAACTCATACCGCAGTCGTGATGCCCGATGACGACGACTTCCTCGGCTTCAAGCTTGTAAATAGCGACGAGGATACTTTTTATTACACTGTCGAAGGATTTACGAATGATAGCACCGGCGTTTTTAATCATTTTGACATCGCCGTTTTGAATGTTTAAAGCCTTTGGTAAAAGCTCAACAAGGCGTGATTCCATACAAGTAAAGACGACCATCTTTTTGTTAGGGATGGAATTGGTTGCATAGGGGATATATTCCTTATTTTCTACAAAGCGTTTATTGTAAGCTAACATTTCTTCGATTCTAATTCCCACGGGTATCGAACTCCTTTTCTCATATAAGCAATATTATACCATACTTTTTCCGAAAAAAGGAAGTAGCTATAGAAGAAAATAGCAATGAAAAGGAAAAACAGGTAAACTATAAGGAAGATTCCTTTGGTTAATAAAGCATAGATTCGTAGGTGGTTGTAGGTGTTTGAGGTATTTAAAAAGTTAGCATGGTTTTTTAAAAGAAATTGGAAGCGTTATACGATAGCAATTATTGCCTTAATGATGGCGAGTGCTATTGGACTTGTACCACCGAAATTAATTGGCTTAGTGATCGATGAGATTCGTTACCAGACCTTGACAAAGGAGTTATTATTTTCTGTCGTAGCCCTATATCTTGGATTGATGCTGACCCATTATGTATTAAGTTTTATTTGGCATTATACCTTATATGGTGGAGCTAACCTATTAGAAAAATGGCTGCGGACTAGTTTAATAGACCATTTTCTAAGGATGCAGCCTTTTTTCTTTCATCGGTACCGAACGGGAGATTTAATGGCTCGAAGTACAAATGATGTTAAGGCGATTTCCATGACCGCTGGTTTTGGTATTTTAACCTTAGTTGACGCTACGACATTTATGTTTATGATTATTGCTATGATGGGATGGACGATTAGTTGGCAATTAACCTTCGTAGCCCTAATCCCCTTGCCTCTAATGGCGTTACTGATGAATCGATATGGAAAATATATACATGAACGTTTTAGTCGAGCCCAGGCCTCTTTTGGCCGATTAAACGATAGCGTCCTTGAATCGATAAAAGGGATTCGAACGATTCGGGCCTACGGTCGGGAAAAGGAAGATGCGGAACGTTTTTCTAGGCAGACGGAGGAGGTCTATGAAAAAAATATGGCCGTTGCCCGGGTCGATGCTCTATTTGAGCCGACGATTAAACTGCTTATCGGTCTTTCGTATACAATCGGTATCGGTTATGGTGCTGTTTTAGTTTTCCGACAAGTAATTACTTTGGGCGATTTAGTCTCCTTTAATGTATATTTAGGCATGCTGATTTGGCCGATGTATGCGGTTGGGGAATTAATCAATGTATTACAAAGAGGGAATGCTTCTTTAGACCGGGTGCAGGAGGTACTGTCCCAGGAAGAGGAAGTTAAAGATCAAGCGATTCCTGTTCGGATTGGAGAGGTGACTTCGATTGAGTGGAAGGATGTCTCTTTTACTTATCCTAACCGGCAAAGGCCACAAATAGAAATTCCTTATTTAAAGGTGAACAAGGGGGAAACCCTCGGAGTCGTCGGTCCTACTGGCTCTGGGAAAACGACCTTATTTACTCTACTTTTTCGATCATATCCGAAGATGAAAGGCTCTATTAAGTTTTCAGGGGTGGATCTTTATGAGCTTTCAAAGGAGGAAATTTTTAGCTTCCTTGGCTACGTACCGCAAGATCAAGGTCTTTTCTCTATGTCGATTCGGGATAACATCACTTTAGGGAAAACAAGCGCCACAGAAGAGGAAATTTATGAAGTGTTAGCCCAAGTAGATTTTTTAGAGGTATTAACACAGTTTCCAGAAGGTTTGGATACCTTTGTTGGAGAAAGTGGTATTTCCTTATCTGGTGGTCAGAGGCAACGTATCGCTATCGCTAGAGCCTTGATTATGGATCCGGAAGTATTACTCTTAGACGACGCTTTATCGGCTGTAGATGGAAAAACAGAAGCAAATATTATGAAGGCACTCCTTCAAGAGAGGAAAAAGAAAACGAATATTATTGCCTCCCATCGGTTATCGGCTGTTCGTCAGGCCGATTATATTATCGTGCTCGACCAAGGGAGAATCCTTGAAGCTGGTACCCATGAGGAGTTGCTTGCTTTAGGAGGTTGGTATAAGTCTCAATATGACTTGCAACAGGGCGTTAATAAAGTAGGTGAAGAGGATGCCTAAACTATCGACAGAAAGAAGGTTATTTCAATATGCTTGGCAATATAGGCGAAGTATTTTTATCGGTTTAATATTTTTAATTCTAGCGACGACTTTAGAATTAGCAGGCCCTTTTATTGCCAAGACGATAATCGATGACCATATATTAGGTATAGAATCGGTTTGGTATGAAGTAGACGAAGATAGTCAAGAAAAAGGTGTCGTTACGTTTGACGATAGCACCTATCAGCGAGAAGATCGCCTCCAACTTTCGCAGAAGGAAGGGGCAAGGACTATTTTAGCAGTCGACCGAACGTATTACTTAGTAGAAGGGGTAGCGCCTTTAGAGGGAGAAAGACATTATACTGAGGGGAAAATGACGATTTCCGGCGAAGAGGAGGAGACATTTAGAGCTCGACCTTTGGATAGGGCGGAGTTGCATCAGCTTTTCCAACGAGAACAGAAGTCCATTGGCCTTTGGCTTCTTCTTTACGTTGTCTTATTAATTTTAGCTTCCTTTAGTGAATATATCCAAACGTATAAATTACAGGAAGCATCTAATCGCATCCTTCGTCAAATGCGGAACGATGTGTTTCATCACATACAACAAGTCCCTCTGGCTTACTTTTCCCGACATGGAGCGGGACAGATTGTCGGTCGTTTGACGAACGATACCGAAGCGATTCGGGAATTATATGAACGGGTTCTATCTGTCGTTATGACGCGGATTATCTATATGGCTGGCATTCTCGTCGCCTTGTATTTACTCGAGCCGAAAATGGCCCTACTCGCTCTCTTCATCGTTCCGTTAATTTTTCTTTGGGCATGGCTTTATAAACGCTTTGCCTATCGTCTCAATATTTCCATACGACGGACGAACAGTGCCATCAATGGTAAAATCAATGAGCTTATTCAAGGGATGGATATAATTCAAGCCTTCCGAGCGGAAAAGAAACAGAAGGAAGCCTTTGAGCAATGGAATGAGAAAATGTTTAAGGAGCAAAAGCGTTTAATTACTTTAAATGCTTTAACATCCTTTAATTTAGTTACTTTTCTTCGTAACTTAACCTTCGTTTGCTTTCTCGTTTATGTCGGGAACTTATCTTTTGAACCGGGATCTGTTTTATCAATTGGTATGTTATATGCTTTAGTCGATTATATCAATCGCTTTTTTGAGCCGGTTACAGCGATTGTAAACCAATTTCCTTTAATCGAACAGGCTCGGGCTTCGGCAAAGCGGACCTTCGATTTAGTAGATCTTGAAACCGAGGCGGTCGACCATCGTCCGATTCCTCGTTACAGAGGGGAGATTTCTTTTGAAGGGGTCTCCTTTGCATATGAGGAAGAGAAGGTGTTAAAGGATATTCATTTTCATATACGTCCTGGGGAAACAGCGGCCTTCGTCGGTCATACAGGGTCGGGTAAAAGCACTATTATGAATCTTTTATTACGGTTTTATGATCCTGATGAAGGGGATATAAAAATTGATGGTATGTCGACGAGAAAGTTATCACGGCAACAAGTGCGAAGCCATATGGCGATTGTTCTACAAGATCCTTTTTTATTTGAAGGGACGATCCTTTCTAATGTTACGATGAACCATCCTCATATTTCTCGGCGGGAAGCTATTCAAGCGTTAGAAGCCGTCGGTGCGGATCGCTTCATTACAAAATTAGCGAAACGCTATGATGCCCTGGTTACTGAGGGTGGGAAGGATTTTTCTTTAGGGGAAAGGCAGTTGATTTCCTTTGCCCGAGCTTTAGCCCATGATCCAGCGATTTTATTGCTCGATGAAGCGACGGCAAATATCGATACGGAAACGGAGCAACTCATTCAGGAGGCGTTAAGGCTTTTACAAAAGGACCGGACAACGTTAATCATCGCCCATCGTTTATCGACGATTAAGGAAGCGGACCAGATTTTTGTATTGGATAATGGTAAAATTATAGAAAGAGGTCGACACGACTATTTAGTAGAGCAAAAAGGTCTTTATGAAGAAATGTACCGTTTACAAACTAGCATGTACACATAAAAGTTGAGGATAGTATGGATAAAGAAAAGGAATATCAACAAGATATAATTGATGAAGATTTATATGAAGAGCTCGATGATGAAGAAATGGAGGAATTATTAGCAACCGCCCATTATGAGGGTATGCAGAAGGAGAAGCTAGAAGAAGGGAAGCGTTCTTCTCGGTCTCCTTTAACCAAGTTTCTCCTTCTTTTAGTAGCTTTGGCACTTTTCTTTAATATTTTAGCCTTTATCCCTCAAACCTTTTCGATTCCAGCGGTCGAGTTTTTGTTAACGTCAGCGAAATTATCGTCAGATCCTTTCATACGTGAAATGAAAAAAGCCGTTGTCGTGATTGAAACCGAAGATAGTAAAGGGACGGGCTTTGCCATTTCGGAAAAAGGTGATATCCTTACGAATCATCACGTAGTTGAAGGAAGTGAAGAGGTAACTGTCGCTTTTCCGAATCTTGGTCTCTTTGAAGGACGGGTAAAGGAGAGGCTACCGGAAGTAGATCTATCCCTCGTCGAAATAGAGGGGGAGAACATTCCCTACCTCCCTCTCGCCTCGGAATTTTCTTTTCAAGAAACTTCCAAGGAAGTCTTTTTTATTGGCAACCCCCTTCAATTCCACGGCATTGCCAATGAAGGAGAAGTACTTGATTGGACCTACGTGCAAGGGAAGGAGCTACCGATGGTAATGCTCGATGCTCCGGTTTATCGTGGTAATAGTGGAAGTCCCGTTTTAAATCGGGAGGGAGAAGTAATCGGGGTAATTTTTGCAACAACGCATTCCCAACGTTTTGGCCGTGTTGGTTTATTTATCCCTATTCAATATGCAAAAGAAAACTTAAAGGCTTGGAAAGAAACATGAGCTTGTCTATATAAAGAAGCAACCACATTTGTGAAGCTAAGGACGGGCTTTTACAAAATGTGTATAGGACACTTAAAAAAACTTAATTCTCTAGGGTAAAAGTATAGACCGTATCTTCCCCCGTCACAAAATCTAAATAAGCAATTAATCGATCATGATTACGAACGATTTCTTCTTGGCTGCCACCGTAATAATAGGCATGGAGAAATCGTTCGATTTTTTTCTTTAAAAAGTCATCCTTGGAGCGTAACATTAGGGAAAACAATTCTTCCCACTTTCCCCAAAGGACAAAATATAAGGCTTGTTCATAATCCGTCATAGGCTTCCCTACTTTCCTTCTTTTTGTACGTTTATTGTTAGCTTATGCAACTTAATTGTTACGAGTTCTTCTCTGGTGCTACTGCCAATATAAGGTTCATCGCATAATTCGAAGTTGGCCTCACATAATAAACGTAAAATAACAAAGGAGGTTCAAGAGTTGAAGCTAAAAAAGTTTTTATCCTTGATGGTTGTGACCTTTTTATTTTTAACGGGTTGTCAAATGGGAACAAAAGATACAGCCCGAGAAAATCAGTCCCCTTTAGAAGAAACGCGTTATTCGAGAGATGATCGAGGAATGAGCGATCGTATCTCGAACAATATGCGTACGAACGATGGGATGCAGACCGATACACGCCGGACGAGCGAACGCTCAGGCACACGTTATGAAGTAGCGGAGAAGGCGGCTAATCGAATTGTTAAGGAAGTCGACCAAATTGGCCAGGCTTATGTTTTAACTTCGCAAAAGAATGCTTATGTAGCGGCAACGTTAAAGGATAGCGGTCGCACGAAGAAAAAGAAACAAGATCGTTCGATGAAGGCGAAGGATATGACTAACGTCAAAGCCGATGACCGTATAAAAGGTGAAAACATGACTACAGGAGATGCTGCGAATAAGCGTGACCGTATGGATTCGATGGACCGTCGAAACTATCGTGGCGATGATTTATCTCAAGAAGTAAAGAAGGAAATCGCCAAGATTGTAAAAGAGACGGATAAAAATATTGAGAACGTCTACGTCACGACGAGTCCGGATTTCTTTAATTTAGCGACAGATTATGTCGATGATTTTAAAAACGGTCGTCCGATCGAAGGTTTCTTTGATCAAATTGGTAATATGATCGACCGTGTCTTTCCACAAAACCAGCGATAGTACGTTGGCTCGAACCGGTTATATTGACCAATGAAGAGGCTGGGACAAAACTCAGCCCATAAAAAAATGAAGCTC
>CALJVC010000044.1 GCA_937974845.1 uncultured Pseudogracilibacillus sp.
ACCCGAAACTAAGCTTCAAAATCAAGCACTCCAAAGCCTCAAAGAAACCAAGCCTCAAAATTAAATACTCAAAAGCACTAAAAGCAAGCACCTAAACCAATCCGCAAAAACAATCTCAAAAAAGTCACCCACCCCCAAAAAACAATAATCTCCAAAAATCGCCCAATCCCCAAAAAACAGCAAAAAAAAGCGAAAGACTAATGCAATAAGTCCGCCTAACAAGTAATTTTCTGAAAATAAAAAGGTGGCAAGTTTAACTCGAAATGTAATTGGAGAGAGAGAGTTTTGTTTGCCACCTTTTTTAAAAAAGATATATAGGATTAGGATTGTGTTTCATATCAAACGATTATCGTTCTAATAAGCGCTTTTTGGCTGCGTGATATTCTTTTTCTAAACGGTCGATGTAATCTTTAGCCTTTACGACTTCTTTGATAACACCAATGCCTTGGCCACTTCCCCAAATATCTCGCCATGCTTTATAGCTCTTATCTCCGAAGTTCATCTTCGTCGGATCGCTTTCTGGCAAGTTGTGCGGGTCGAGGCCGGCTTTCTCGATAGATGGGGCAAGGTAGTTTCCGTGTACCCCAGTAAAGTAGTTACTATATATTATATCATCAGAATTACTTTCTACAATCATTTTCTTATATTCTTCTGTGGCTCGTGCTTCTTCGGTAGCGATAAATGGTGAGCCGATATAAGCGAAATCTGCTCCCATTGCCTGCGCAGCTAAAATGGCATCTCCTGTTGCTATTGATCCGGATAAGGCGAGGGGTCCGTCGAACCATTCACGAATTTCTTGAATAAGGGCAAAGGGACTCTTTGCTCCGGCATGTCCTCCGGCTCCTGCGGCTACGGCAATTAATCCGTCCGCTCCTTTATCGATGGCACTGTGGGCAAAACGGTTATTGATGACATCGTGCAGGACGATTCCACCGTAGCTGTGGGTCGCATCGTTTACTTCCTTGACTGCACCTAAGGAAGTGATAATAATGGGAACTTTATATTTGACGCAAAGTTCCATATCTTCCTCTAAACGTTTGTTCGAGCGATGGACGATTTGGTTGATCGCAAAGGGCGCTGCTGGTCGGTCGGGATTTTCCTTATTGTAGGCCTCTAACTCTTCTGTAATTTGATGTAACCATTCGTCTAGTTGCGAACTCGGTCGGGCGTTTAAGGCTGGCATGGAGCCGACGATTCCCGCCTTACACTGCTCAATGACAAGTTCGGGATTACTAATAATAAACATCGGTGAACCAATAACTGGTATCCTTAAGTTTTGTAATACTGCTGGAATATTTCCCATCGTTATCGTTCCTCTCTATAAAATAATGAACGGACATTCAGTACCTATATCATAAACGATGAACGACCATTCATGCAAGCGATTTCTTTTTCAAAAATCTTCCCTGCAAAAAATATATTTTAATCGATGGTAAAATAAAGCCCCATTGCTGGAAAAAGGGTTTATGGATGCTTAGTAGCCCTCCTTCGGTTAACAAAAAAAGCCCGCTGCACCTGGCTGTTATCAACCAGTTTCAGCGGGCGTAATGGGAAAGGTGTCGCCGGAGCTTGTTTTTAATAAATGCTATTTATGTTCATGTTTCCCAAACTGACTCTTCGAATTAAAAAAGACCTAAAATCCAAGGAGCGGCGTAAAGAACCATGAACATAACTCCGTAGTTAACCCCATTTCTAAAGAGGAAGCCTGAGACGAGGGCAACTAGGAAGGTTCCGAAAATATTCAACCAGCTTCCGTCCATGTAGGCAAGCATAACGACCAGCCCAGCGAATAGGCCGATCAAAGCTTCGTGGGGGATATATTTAAATACAAAGGCACAGATTTGGTTCGAGTATTTAATCGTCACGAAAAACGTAATAACAAGGGCGATGGCCGCTCCGATCACCGTTGCTAGCATAATTTCCCCCATCGATAAAATATGATGAATGTTGTGCTCAGGTGTAAAAACTGGCGGTGCGTTAAAGAGACCAGCTGCCGGTCCGATAGCCATCGGTGATAAAGGAAGCCCGATAGCAATTAAAGGAATTAAGGTCCCGGAAATATAGGTCGCATTTGTCAAGGCGTCCATCGTCGAAATAGCCCGGGAAGCCCGTTTGATTGGATTCTTAATATGCCTTGTTAAAAATTCTCCGATAAAGACCGTCATACCGACAGGCGTTAGGAAAAAGGTCAAGGAGCCGATGACGCTTCCAAAGGTCGCTGAATAACTTTCCTTCTTCGTTAAAATACGGAAGGGGTTGGGGAAACCTTTAATCGGTTCTTGCTTACGAATGACGATGTCTTTCTTTCCGTATCTAGGAAGTTTTTTTCTTGTATCTTTATTTAATAAGTCGAACAGGGTAATGACAATCGGTCCAATCGTTATTCCGAGGAAAAAGGAAACGAAGATCGTCGTGTCCTCGGGAACGACTCCTAAGCCCCAATACAGATGACGTAGGCCCTGGATGAGAATCGCAAAGGGTAAAATAATAATTAAAGAAAGTAATTTATTCTTCGCCATCAGGGCAAGAAAGATTGCTCCTAAGAAAAAAATAAGTCCCGCATACTCACTGATGACATCTGCAAAGGGCAAAATCATATTAGCGATAATAAAACTTATCGGAATAGCCACAAGAGTACCGATCACTGACCCAGAAGCCATTTTCCGAATACTGACATCCGGTAGTCCATGGGCTTTTAAAACCATGGCATGTTCTACCATCGGTGCCGCCATGACACCCCCTGGAATACCAGCGACAGCTACCGGAATGGAATCGGTTAACTTTTTAGCGACGATAGCTGACATAAAAAAGGTGACGATTACATAGGGTGAAACGCCGGCTAAAGCGAGGGCAATCGTGACCGGGGCAAGGACTGCTGTTTCATCTGTTCCCGGTGCGATTCCTATTAATGTATATAAGACGGCCCCTCCGATTCCCGCTAGAACCATTTGTAATAAAATCATCGCATCCATTTACACTTCCTCCTCGTCTACTTCCATTACCTCCCGTTTGGGTTTGATTAATATACTACTAATAATAAAACCGATTATCCCACCCGTTAACCCAAAAATAAGTGGTTGCGGTGCCTCACCCGGCGCGATGATATAGCCACCTAACGAAAGGACAATCGATATTGTCATAGCGATGAGTAGATCTTTTACTCTCACATGGTCTTCCCATACTTCAATTAAATCGACATCTTCTTTTTTCATATTTTCCCTCCTTTTCGCACAATTCCTAGTAAAGCCTCGCTAGTCATCCTAAAATCTAGAGTTATTAGAAAGTATAACCTATAGTTATTTACTATGCTACAGTGAAGCCTTTGAAAAGATAAAAATTATGAGGTGAGCTTAGTAGTAGCTACTAATTCTTGAGGAAAAAAACGAACCACTGAAATAGTGGTCCGCCTTTTCTTCGTTATTTAGTCTTAGTTTACTTGTTTAGAAAGGCCCGTAACATCCAGAGGTGGAGGTCAATTTGCTCAACATAACCGATCAGCATATCTTCGGTAATGTTGTCACCCTCCTCTTCGGCCACAGTAATTCCAGCCTTAGCAATGCGCTTTAATTTTTCATAATCGCTAATAATATTACCGACCATTTGTTCACTGGAGATAGGATCGTGATAAGGCTTTTCTTCAATGACCGCATGCTCTAAAAACTCCTGTAAAGTTGAACTTGGCTTTTCGCCTTTAGCAATCATTCGTTCAGCAAAGGCATCGAAATGTGCGCTCACATCGTTATACAACTCTTCAAACTTTTCGTGCAGGGTGAAGAAATCAGAGCCCGTAACGTACCAATGGTATTGATGAAGTTTTATATAAAAAACACCGAGATTCGCAACCAACTTATTCAGGGCAACACCTGTTTTGGATGTAATACCTTTTTTACTAGAGTTTTCCTTTACGATTTCGTAATGAAAGGTTCGTGTTCCAAGTCCACCTTCGTCAATCATCTGGGAAATTTCCTTCGTCCGCATTTCCTTTTCACGGTCAATCTCAATACGTGGTCTGTTATCTCGCACCATAAAAATCCCCTTCCTTTTTGTGAATTGATCGCTAAAGTCCGGTTCCATTTACTTTTGTAGCTTGCCAATTGTAAGTGCTTGTTTCGCTGATGCGATCGTTTGATGGATACCCTTTCAATATTGTGCCCTAGAAATAGAACCCTATGAAATATTCTTATTATTAGTATAACACATATTTTATCCGCATTTCATCCTAAAAAACCCTCTCTTACAAGTAATATCCGCTATATTTGATACGGGAGCCCCCGCCGCGTCTCAAATTTTGCTCAAATTCGCTTT
>CALJVC010000045.1 GCA_937974845.1 uncultured Pseudogracilibacillus sp.
AAAGCCATTATTGCCATATACCTGATTATAGACATATTTCTCCTAAACTTATTTTCCCAACTTGTCTTTCGAGAACTTTTATCATTATTTTTTATCGTTTAAAGATGGACACCTTTATATTACTCTTCATTCTCTTATTAAACCAATTCAAAATAACCCATTACCCTAGCGACTTCTTCTATCGCATACTCTTACTGAAAACCTAATATACATCTCCAAACGAACAATATTTTAATAAAAAGGATGGTTTACCAATTATCCTCTTCCATTTGTAAAGCTTCTACAGCATCTTGCAAATCCAAAGGAGTAAGATAAAAAACCTCATGTCCTCTCTTTTGCTCTGCAACTCTATGATAGTAGACAGTACTACCCGGAAAGTCGTGATCCATTAAAATCAAAGATGCATCACATTTATCAAGAAACCATTCATCCCTAGCCCTAAACTGAAAGGGTCCCCGATAACCTCCTTTATAAAGAGGACGATAAAAGTCAGCCTGAAACCGTACCGCCTCAAACTTTTCCTGCATAGCTTCCGGCCAACGGCTAGTAAAGTCCTCGAAGGGAGGAAAGACCCCTAGCTTCACGTCATAGTCCTCCTGTAAGCCAAGGACGACCTCCGCCGCCCACAGCTCGACCCCCATCTGGCCAGAAATCAGGACCCACTCTAGACCCTCCTCTAAAAAATCAATCAAACGTTGACGAAGAGCATACTGGATAAAGGGAATCCTCTCGTCCTTTTCACTAAAAATATTCATTTCCATTGGCTTGTAACCCGTCACAGAAAGAATTTTCATCCCTACACCCCGCTGTTTTCATGCATAAAAAAACTTCTATTCTTATCATAGAATAGAAGGGTAGATTAGAAAAGCTTTTATTAAAAAAGGATTCTAGCCTTTTCGCTAGAATCCTTTCGTGTATACGTTTAATTAACGTAATAACTGAAGTACACCTTGTGGTACTTGGTTCGCTTGAGCTAACATAGCTTGAGCTGACTGAGTTAAGATGTTGTTCTTCGTGAACTCCATCATTTCCTTAGCCATGTCAGTATCACGGATACGTGACTCTGCAGCAGTTAAGTTCTCTGCTGAAGCACCTAAGTTGTTAATTGTGTGCTCGAGACGGTTTTGGATTGCTCCAAGCTTCGCACGTTGAGCAGATACTTGGTTAATCGCATCGTCAAATGTTTTGATTGCTGCATCAGCTTCAGCTTGAGTTAAGATACCGCCAGATTCAGTTCCTGTCTCATCTCCAGCAGCATGCTCTAAATCTTCAACTACTAAACCGTCTAAACCTAGGTTTTCTAAATCCATTGCATCAATTCCTACATCAATGCTTTGGCCTTCGTTCGCACCAATGTGGAACTTCTTACCTGTGAACGTTCCATCAATTAACTTTTGCGTGTTAAATTCTGTACGCTCTGCAATAGAATCAATTTCTTCAAGTAATGCATTTAACTCTTCCTGCATGGCTTGACGGTCGTTAGCCGTAATGTTCGTGTCGTTTGCAGACTGAACGGCTAATTCACGAGCACGTTGTAAAATAGCGTGAGTTTCTTGAAGTGCTCCTTCAGCAGTCTGGATTAAGCTAATTCCATCTTGTGCGTTTTTCGTAGCCATTTCAAGTCCACGAACTTGTGCACGCATCTTCTCAGAAATTGCTAGTCCTGCTGCGTCGTCTCCTGCACGGTTGATCTTCAGTCCGGAAGATAACTTCTCAAGGTTCTTTGCAACTGCGTTTGTGTTAGCTCCTAACTGTCTGTGTGTGTTAAGTGCTGAAATATTGTGGTTAATAATCATAACCAATCTACCTCCATGTGATTTAATTTTTAGGTCACATCCTTGTGGCCTATCTTACTTATCGGCAGCTTTAGAAAATGTTTAATCTTTTTTTAAAAAAACTTTTGTTTTTTCATAGATTGTGACGTTTTTGTGACAAAGACTGGTAGAATCCTATGCTACCTAAGAAAAGTAAAATTTCATTTTCCCTACCATACGCCCTCCCCTTTTCTTCTTTTCTCCTAAGGAAAATTCTTTTTTGCTTAGCTAGTAGAGAAGGTTTAGCGGTTTTTCGCTCTTTGTGCCTTTATATTCCTTTCGCTAGAATAGGAGTAAAAAGGAGGTTAAGATGAAGACTATTATGCTTTCTTCTAATTTCTTACTCTTCGAGGCCCTCCTTTCCCGATGGAGCCTATCTACAAGGGAACGAGACTACTACCAAAGATTGCAGAAGGGTGTAATCGGTGAGAGGAGCCTAATCAATTTTCTTCAAGCCCTTGATTCTCCTAACATCATCCCCCTTTTCGATCTCCGGTTTCAAATTAATGAACAGGAGATACAGATCGACTGCCTCCTCCTTACCTCGGACAGCCTCTTCCTTTTAGAAGTAAAAAATTATAAGGGAGACTATTACTACGAAAACCACAAATTTTACCAAGTATCTACAAGAAAGGAAATCTATAATCCAATTACCCAATTAGAGCGAACGGAGTTTTTATTCAAGAAACTTTTACAAGACCTTCGGGTTAGCTTCCCCCTACGTTCCTTTCTCGTGTTCATTAACCCTAGCTTTTATCTCTACCAATCACCAATACTTCCCCAATTTCTCTACTATGGCCAAATCGAAGGATTTTTTCAAAGCATAACGAAAAAGGCTCCTCCATTAACGAAGCAAACTTTACAGCTAAAGGAAGAGTTAATGAGTAGAAAGATAGAGAGGTCAAAATATGGGATCGTTCCAGATTATAGGAAGGAAGAGCTGAAGCGAGGCTTGTTTTGCCCGCTTTGTCATTATAATTTGGATCGGAAAGGGCAACTTTACCTTTACTGTAGGCAATGTAAAGAGAGATTTCATGTCTACGATACCCTACTCCATGCCATCGCCCAGTTCCAGCTACTATTTCCAGAAGAAAAAATTACGACGGGAAAGATTACTGACTGGTGTGGACAGGCCTTCAGCCGGGCTTTCATAAGTCGCTTTTTAAAACGACACTTAAAAATGCAGCCTAACGGTAGCTATACCTATTATACCTTTAATAATAAGGAGGAAGTTCGAAGGCTTCTTGCTGAAAGCTATGCGATGAAACTAGAGAGGAAAGTGGGATCGAGCATTAGTTTTTAAAACGGGCTTGAAGTTTAAAGAAGCAGCGCAGGGACTAGGCAGTCTCCTGCGTTTTTTCTTTGTTTAAGGAAGGGAATTTTGCAGAAAATCCGCTATATACGGGTTTAATTTCGTTTATATAAAGGCCTACCGTATATCCTCGTCAGAATTGCTGTTTACAAGAAGTTGGTCCAGCGTATATGGGTGGTAATTTTTTCACAAAAAATCTTTCCAACGTATCCAAGCAAAATTTTCGTTTACAAAAAAACTTGTTCAGCGTATACCGTTGGTTATCCCGTTTACAAGAAAATTCTGTAGCGTATACCATTAGAATTTCTGTTTATGAGAAAAATGTCCAGTGTATACAGGTAAAAGTTCCATTTACAAGTAAACCATACAGTATATACCGTCGATAATTCTATTTACACGAGATTTGCCCAATGTATACCGTGGATTACCCTGTTTACAAGAAGATCGCCCAGCGTATACCGTTAGAATTTCTATTTACAAGAAAACCATCCATCATATACGGATTATTATTTCATTTACAGTAAAGCATACCACTGTATACAGGATTTAGAAAAAATTTTTTCTGTATATAGTAAACCGGTCTACTGTATACAGGTTTTTTAAAAAGTTTTTCCTGTATACAGTGCAAGCATCCACTGTATACAGAAGATAATCCCGTTTACAAAAAAAGCTTCCTTCGTATACCGACGATTATTTCGTTTACAAGAGCGCATCCCTACATATACAGACAAAATTTCTGTTTACAAGAACGCACCAACAACATATACAAACAAAATTTCTGTTTACAAGAAAAACTGTCCAGCGTATACCGTTGATAATCCCGTTTACACAAGATCCGCCCAACGTATACAGGAAAAATTCCGTTTACAAGCACAACCCTCGAACATATATAAATCATAATTCCGTTTACAAAAAAGTATTAAGACATACAAAACTAAGAGTTCATATATAAAAAAGGAGTGACCTAGCCACTCCTTCCTTTTACTTAATATTTATATTGTTTGACCGTTTCTTGCAATTCCTTCGCCAGTTCGGA
>CALJVC010000046.1 GCA_937974845.1 uncultured Pseudogracilibacillus sp.
ACGAATTCTGAGTTTATAGCAATGGTCGCTGACAAATTAAGGCTGGAATATAAGGTCACAAGTGTTTGATTTGACGGGCTTTTATCTACAGAAAATAAGTCAAAGAAGGAGGAAAAGAGGTAGAAAAGTATAATAATTTAGCCAAGGTGAAATTTAACTCAACTTTCACGAAAGAGAAGAAGTTTTTACAAATAATATCGGGATGCTAAATAGCATCCCGTTTCCTCTGAAAACTTATTCCTTTTCAAAAAAAGCTTTGTAAAGGGACTGGATAGCCCGATGTAAATCATTAGCTTTAATCCCAAACATCATCGATACTTCGGAGGAACCTTGGTTAATCATTTCGATATTTACCTTTGCTTCCCCTAATGCTGTCGTCGCCGTTTGTGCCATACCGATTGTTTCCTTCATACCTTCGCCTACAACCATAATAAGGGCTAAGTGATGATGGACTTGCACGGTATCAGGCGACAGTTCTTCCTTAATTCTTCTCACAATAATTTCTTCTTTATTATTTGCTAACTGGCTATCCCGAACGATAATGGTCATTTCATCAATCCCGGAAGGAACGTGCTCAAAGGAGACGCCTTCTTCCTCTAATATTTGTAATAATTTTCGTCCAAAACCTAGTTCACGGTTCATTAAAAATTTACTTACGTAAATACTACTAAAGCCTGTATCGCTTGCAATACCGACTACGCAATGTTCGTTCGGTTTCTTTTCTGCAACAATTTTCGTTCCATCGGCGGAAGGATTATTCGTATTTTTAATTTCTACGGGAATATTTGCTCGAAAGGCTGGAATTAGCGCTTCATCATGAAATACTGAAAAGCCAGCATAAGAGAGTTCTCTCATTTCCCGATAGGTTAGGAGGGGGATTGGCTTTGGATTTTCAACAATCGTTGGATTTACAGTAAAGACAGAATCGACATCGGTGAAGTTTTCGTACAATTGTGCCTGAACTCCAGCAGCGACGATTGCACCGGTAATATCTGAGCCACCCCGAGAGAAGGTTTTTAATTGATTATCCTTTGTATAACCAAAGAAGCCTGGGATAACGAGAACACCTTTTCTTTCCCGTAGTTTATATAAACGATCGTAACTCGATTCACAAATTTGTACCCCGACTTCATCTTCTTTTAAGATAATACCTGCTTCTTTTGGGTTTATATAACTCGCCTCAATACCGAGGGATTGCAAGTAACTACTTAAAATACGTGCCGAACTATCTTCCCCTAAAGATTTAAAGTGATCGAGATGGGCTTCGAAGGGAAGGGATAGATTCATAATATTATGTAAGCGATCTTCGATTTCTTTTTGCAAGCTTTCCGGTAACTGCAAGTCTTTAATTATTTTAGCAAAGCGATCAATAATCGTAATATAATAGGATTTATATTTTTCTTCATTGACATAGGCAGTACCAAGTTGGATTAATAAATCAGTGATTTTAAAGTCTTGTTCATGGCGTTTCCCTGGAGCAGATACAACTATAAACTTTCTATTCGAATCCTCTTTGATAATGTTTGCTACTTTTTTAAATTGTTCGGCATCCGCTAAAGAGCTTCCGCCAAATTTTGCCACTTTCATCCTTATTCCCCCAACCTAATTTCATTATTTTCCTTTTGTTGCTGGCTTTTCAATTTGTTTCTCTTTTTATCTCGATGATAGATAAAGCCTCCAACAAAACCAAATCCAACAACGAACATAATGAGACCTACGATAAATTGTAAGGTTTCATTTACTAATATAGTATACACTTCTGAAAAAAGTGCATCCCGCATGAGTTTTATTCCGTAAGCCCCAATAATTCCTGGTATAAAAATGATTAAGACTGCTATAAATCTAACCATGGTATTCTCCTTTAAAGCTTTGAGTATTTTTAGTATAGCAACGATTTTCTTTAAAAACAAACTTGGTACAATCTTTTTTCTTATTTTTTCTAAGGAATTTTTTAATAAAATTCGTATTGAAGAAAAGATAAGAAAAACGTACAATAAACATGAGTTCTTGTACAAGCTGTCGAGTATAGAAAGGGTGATAAAATGAAAAAAATCCTGCTTGTTGCCCCATCTAGCAAAATAAAACCATTGTTTGATTTATTTAGAACTTTATCAGATTGGCAAATAGTAGTGCTTACTGAGGAAAAAGTGGACGATCAAGCCAATGATGACGTAATCTATAGGAAACAATTAAC
Organism: uncultured Pseudogracilibacillus sp.; assembly: GCA_937974845.1. Taxonomy (GTDB): domain Bacteria; phylum Bacillota; class Bacilli; order Bacillales; family Amphibacillaceae; genus Pseudogracilibacillus. The sequence continues at coordinate 2,195 of CALJVC010000046.1, forward strand.
CGTAGAAGACGAAGGAAAGTTTGACATTATAATTCTAAGCGATTACAAAAATGGTGCTAAAAACTTTTGGTCCTATTGTCATAGTGAAGGAATTGTCCTAAAGGAAAGGAAACTTCATCCTTTCCTTTCTCTATATAAATCTATAGTTAACGAACGGAGGATTTTTTCTTTAATCTTTGAAACTATTCAAAAAGGTTTACTCGTCATCGATTGTAATAACAGAATTCAACTAATTAACGAACGGGCGAAGGATCTTATCGGATTACGAAAGGACGTCCTTGGTAAATCAATTACTCAGCTTCTACCTCAAAGTCAACTTACTAAAGTTCTTAAGACAAGTATAAAAGAAGAGCATAATGTAGTTCTTTTAGAAAATGGTCAAGAAATCCTTGTTAATCGCTTCCCTTTAATTCATCGTGAAATAGGATTAATCGGGGCCTTAGCTATCTTTCAAAGCAGTAATGAACTTCGTCCTTTAGCAGAAGAAAACATAGAATTAAGAAAAGTAAAAACGATGCTTGAGGCGATAATTTACGCCTCAGAAGAAGCTATTAGTGTCGTCGATGAAAAAGGAAAGGGTTTGATGATTAATCCAGCGTATACGAAAATTACCGGTTTAAGTAGAAAAGATGTAATAGGTAAACCAGCTACCGTTGATATAGCAGAAGGAGAAAGTATCCATATGCAGGTTCTCCAGTCAAAACAACCGATTCGCGGAGCCCGTTTAAAAGTCGGTCCTTTAAATAAAGATGTTTTAGTAAATGCTGCACCAATCATGGTAGAAAACGAACTTAAAGGAAGTGTGGCGGTCATCCATGATTTGTCTAAGATATCTCGTTTAACGGAAGCTCTACATCGTGCAAAGGAAAAACTCCGTCAGTTAGAAGCTACCTATACTTTTGATGATATTATTGGAGAATCAAACGAATTATTGTTTGCTATTCGACAAGCGAAAATTGCCGCCCAAACCCCCGATACAGTACTTTTACGTGGAGCTTCTGGAACAGGAAAGGAGCTTTTTGCCCATGCTATTCATAATGCGAGCGAGAGAAAAAACTATAGATTTATTCGGGTGAACTGTGCCGCTTTAACAGAATCTGTCTTAGAAAGTGAACTTTTTGGCTATGAAGGTGGTGCCTTTACCGGTTCTAATCCAAAGGGTAAAAAAGGAATCTTCGAAGAAGCGGATAAAGGAAGTATTTTTCTTGATGAAATCGGTGAGCTTTCCTTGAAAACACAAGCGAAATTATTACGCGTATTACAAGAGAAGGAAATTGTCCGGGTTGGAGGAACGGTACCAATCCCTGTAGATGTCCGTATTATTGCCGCGACGAATGCAAATTTAGAAGAAAAATTACAGAAAAAAACCTTTCGTGAAGATCTCTATTATCGTTTAAATCGTTTACCTATATATATTCCCGCATTAAAGGATAGGCTCGAAGATTTACCAACCCTCGTTCAATTTTTCATCCACAAGTTAAATCAATTATATGGACGAACGGTCGAAGCAATTACCGACGACGCTTTAACGAAATTAAAAAGTTATGACTGGCCAGGTAACGTAAGAGAATTAGAAAATGTCATTAGTCGAGCAATGATTTTCATGGATATGAAAGATCGACAAATCGAAAGAAAACATATCGTCTTTTTGCGACAAGCCAATAATGAACATGTACGTAGCCAATCCTCTATTAGAAAGGAACTTGCAATTTCTACCTCCTTAAAACAAGCGGTTATGGATTTCGAAAAAGATTTGATTGAAAAGGTGTACCGGAAAAACAACTATAATAAACAAAAAACCGCTGCACAATTACAGATCTCCTTACGTAATTTATATTATAAACTAGAGAAATATCAATTGGACTAACGGCAACTTTGCAATTTATTGCATGCAAGATTTTGCAAGCTTGCAAGGTTTTGCAAAAATTTTATGTAAAGCGCTTACATTAAAGCAGGAGAATCTGGTATAAAACTTGCATTTATTATTATTGAAAAGAAAGAAAGGGGAAGTGATGCGAATGGGAATCTTTACCAAGCTTGAAAAGGACGATTTTGAACAAGTCGTATTTTGTCAAGATCGTCAGGTAGGTTTACAAGCAATTATCGCGATTCATGACACGACCCTTGGTCCTGCTTTAGGTGGGGTACGAATGTGGGACTATACTGATGAAGAAGCCGCATTAAAGGATGTTCTACGCCTGGCTAAGGCTATGACTTATAAAAATGCGGCGGCAGGATTAAATTTAGGAGGCGGTAAGGCGGTTATTTTAGGGGATCCATCGAAGGAAAAAAGCGAAGCCCTTTTTAGAACCTTCGGTAGATATGTCCAACGCTTAAATGGACTGTATATAACAGCAGAAGATGTCGGAACTACTGAAGAAGATATGGATTATATTCGCATGGAGACCTCCTATGTAACAGGAACTTCCTATGGCGGTGCCGGGGACCCTTCTCCTGTAACAGCTTATGGAATTTATTATGGAATGAAGGCAGCAGCGAAGGAAGCCTTTGGTACAGATTCATTAAAGAATCGTACGATAGCTATCCAAGGTGTTGGCCAAGTTGCCTATCATCTTTGTCGTCATTTATATAAAGAAGGGGCAAAACTAATTGTTACAGATATTGATTTTGAACGAGTAAAAATGGCTGAACAAGATTTTGGAGCTCAAGCTGTTCAACCGGAAGATATTTACGATGTACCTTGTGATATTTATGCGCCCTGTGCCCTTGGAGGAACATTAAATGATATAACGATTCCTCGAATCAAGGCCAAAGTGATTGCTGGCAGTGCAAACAACCAATTAAAAGAAGAAAGGCATGGCAAGCTCTTACAGGAACGAGGCATTGTGTATGCGCCAGATTTTGTCATTAATTCTGGTGGAGTAATTAATGTTTCTGAAGAACTTCAAGGTTATCAGAGAGAAAGAGCTTTAAAGAAGGTAAAGGCAATCTATGATATTCTTCTGGATGTTTTTCAAATATCGAAGGAGAGGAATATACCTACTTCTATCGCTGCGAATGAAATAGCAGAAAGAAGGATAGAAACGTTAAAAGGTTTACAACGGAAGATTTGAAAATTAAAGAAAAGCTACAAAGGAGATAGGCCGATGGGAAAGGAATATGATCTTGTCGTTTTAGGTGGTGGAACCGGTGGTTACGTTGCAGCTATCCGTGCGTCACAGTTAGGGATGAAGGTCGCTGTAGTTGAAGCACAGGAGTTAGGCGGTACTTGTTTACACGCTGGATGTATCCCTACTAAAAGTTTGCTACGAACAGCAGAAACGTATCGAAAGATTAATGAAGCGAAGCTTTATGGTATTGAGGCGGAAGTTGAACAAGTAGACTTTACAAAGGTTCAAGGGCAAAAGGACTCTATCATTAAACAACTCCAACAAGGTATTGAACAATTATTCCGAAAACACCGTATCGATCGATATCGAGGTTATGGGAGGATTTTAGGTTCTAGTATCTTTTCTCCCTTACCTGGGACGATTTCTGTTGAATATAGCAATGGAAAAGAAAATAGTTTACTTATACCTAAATTTGTATTAATTGCTACGGGTTCAAAACCAAAGGAAATCGAGGGTTTTCCAACAGACGGACAACAAATTTTACATTCAGAACAAATTTTACAACTTGAAACATTACCTAAATCTATCTTAATTATAGGTGGAGGAATTATCGGAATTGAATGGGCATCCATTTTAGTTGATTTTGGTGTCGAAGTAACCCTTGTAGAAAGGGAAGAAAGTATTTTACCTACCGAGGATGAAAGCGTCCAACGGGAAGTAACAAGATTATTAAAGAAAAGGGGAGTTAAATTTTTAACCCAAGCGAGTATAGATACAGACAGTGTAAAAAAAGAAGATAAGAAGGTTTCTATTTTAGTTAAAGAAAAGGAAAAACCAGTACGAATAGAAGTGGAGAAAATTTTGGTTGCGATAGGTAGGGAGGCTAACATAACAGATATCGGCCTACAAAACACAAAGATCGAACTAGAAAAAGGATATATTAAAACGAAAGAAACCTATCAAACAAAGGAAAGCCATATTTACGCCATTGGAGATTGTATTGGAGGTTTGCAATTAGCCCATGTTGCCCAGGAAGAAGCTATTTTAGCCATTGAACATATGATGGGAAAATCTCCTCAACCTTTGATAGAGGAACAAGTACCAATCAATATTTATAGCTATCCTGAAGTAGCGCGCATCGGTTTGACGGAAAGAGAAGCCCGGGAACAATATGAAGCAATTGATATTGGTGTATTTCCTTTTCGAGGAATAGGTAAAGCCCATATTAATCGAGAAACAGAAGGCTTTATGAAAATAATTGTCGATCGAGCTACCGATGACTTGATAGGTCTTCACATCGTAGGCGATCAAGCTACAGAATTGATAGCAACAGCTAGTTTAGCTAAAGGCCTGGATGCCTCTGCTTGGGAACTTTCTCAAACTATGTTTCCCCATCCATCGATATCGGAGTTATTTAAAGAAGCAGCCCTAGCGTCGGCGGGATTCCCAATACATGGTTAAAGGAGTGGGTAAGATGATGACACGTCATAAAGAGTTAGGTCTTTCTGATCAAGAAGTATTAGAAATGTATCGACTTATGCTGTTGGCTCGGAAGGTTGATGAACGCATGTGGTTGTTAAATCGAGCTGGAAAAATTCCTTTCGTTATTTCTTGTCAAGGTCAAGAAGCAGCACAAGTCGGAGCAGCTTTCGCCCTAGACCGAACGGTAGATTACGTTGCCCCATACTATCGAGATGTAGGAATCGTGTTAGCTTTTGGTATGACGGTAGAGGAGTTATTAATGTCTGGTTTCGGAAAAGCCGGAGATCCGAATTCCGGCGGAAGACAAATGCCCGGTCATTTTGGTCAACGTAAAAATCGAATCATTACCGGCTCATCCCCTGTAACGACGCAAGTACCCCATGCCGTAGGATTCGCCTTAGCCTCTAGATTACGGAAAGAACCCTTCGTTACTTTCACTTCTTTAGGAGACGGTTCAACGAATCAAGGAGATTTTCATGAAGGCTTAAACTTCGCCGGTGTTCATCAATTACCGGTTATTACTTTTGTGGAAAACAATCGCCTAGCTATATCTGTCCCCTATGAAAAACAAGTGGCTAGCAAATCGATTGCCCTTCGAGCCCAATCTTATGGAATGCCTGGAGTCGAAGTTGACGGAAAAGATCCGCTTCAAGTATACGAGGCCGTCAAAAAGGCTCGTGAACGGGCTATAAAGGGTGAGGGACCAACTTTAATCGAAGCCCATACCCTTCGCCTAACCTCTCATTCAAGCGATGATAACCATCTCGTTTATCGAACGAAGGAAGAATTAGAAAGATTACAAAACGAGGATCCATTAAAACTTTTTGCAAAGTATTTATATGATGCAAAGGTACTTAATGAAGATTTGGAGGAAACGATTTTATCTGAAGTGACACAAGAGATTAATGAAGCGACGGAAAAGGTTGAAAATGCCCCTTATCCAGATGCAACAACTTTGTCCCACTATGTGTATGAACCTTAAAGGAGGGAGTTTCATGGTTAAACGTACGTATATCCAAGCGATCACAATGGCTATGGATGAAGAAATGGAAAGAAGTGAAGACGTCTTTGTACTTGGAGAAGATGTAGGTGCAAAGGGTGGGGTGTTTCGGGCAACGGATGGCTTATTTGAAAAATATGGAGAAGATCGAGTAATCGATACACCCTTGTCGGAATCGGCGATTGTAGGTGTCGGAATCGGAGCAGCTATGTACGGTTTACGTCCTATTGCCGAAATTCAGTTTGCGGATTTTATTATGCCCGCTGTCAATCAAATTATTTCCGAAGCTGCTAAAATACGTTATCGTTCAAATAATGATTGGTTCTGTCCGATTACTATTCGCGCTCCTTTTGGAGGAGGGGTCAGCGGCGCCTTATATCACTCCCAATCGGTAGAGGCTCTATTTAATAGTACTCCAGGATTGAAGGTAGTCGTTCCTTCTACACCTTATGATGCGAAGGGGTTGTTAAAGTCAGCGGTACGCGATAATGATCCAGTATTGTTTTTTGAACATAAACGTGCCTATCGTATGTTGAAGGAAGAGGTACCGGACGAGGATTATGTCATCCCCATAGGAAAGGCGGATGTTAAAAGAGAAGGTACCGATGTGACGGTAATCACTTATGGTTTTTGTGTTCATTTAACCCAATTAGTAGCAGACCGCTTAGAAGAGGAAGGTATTTCCGTTCACCTTTTAGACTTACGTACGCTTTACCCTTTAGATCAGGAAACCATTGTAGAAGCCGCGAGCAAAACCGGTAAAGTACTACTTATTACAGAGGATAACAAGGAAGGAAGTGTCATAGGGGAAGTGAGTGCTATCCTAGCGGAACATGCTCTATTTGACTTAGATGCACCGATATTACGTCTCGCCGGACCAAACGTTCCATCCATGCCCTATGCACCCACATTAGAACAGGAATTTCTAGTCAATGAACAAAAAATCGAAGATGCCATCCGTTATTTAGCAGCCTATTGAACTTATCAAAAAGAAGGGAGAGCTAAAACGATGTCAATAAAGGAAATTCTGATGCCCAAATTAGGTGAAAGTGTAACGGAAGGTACGATTACTAGTTGGCTTGTCAAGGAAGGAGATCGAGTAAATAAATATGATCCGATTGCAGAGGTCATGACAGATAAGGTCAATGCTGAAATACCATCTTCCTATAGTGGCACGATTCAAGAACTAGTAGTAGAAGAGGGAGAAACGGTCCTTGTTGGCCATTTAATTTGCTATATAAAAACAGAGGAAGAAGTAAAAGGTCAAAAGGAAAACGAAATCAAAAAATCCCCCCTTCCTTCTCTAGAAAAACAAGGCGAAAAAGTAAGATATTCTCCAGCCGTCCTTCGTCTATCACAAGAACATGGAATCGATTTAAGTAAGATAAAAGGGACCGGCTTAAAGGGGAGGATTACAAGAAAAGACGTTTTAGCTTATCTTAAGGAAAAGGAAAATGTAGAAAAAGAAAAAATGGAAGAAATAAAGAGTCACAAAATAGAGAAAGATAAGGTTCAACCTAAAGATATAGCCGTACCGATTAGCCCAGTTCGTAGGACGATTGCTAATCAAATGGTTCGTTCGAAAAACGAAATACCTCATGCTTGGATGACAGTAGAAGTTGATGTTACAGATTTGGTCGCCTTTCGCCAACGTATAAAGAAAGAATTTTACCAAAGAGAAGGCTACAAGCTAACGTATTTTCCCTTTTTCCTTTATGCCGTTGCTCAGGCCCTACAAGCATATCCAGCATTAAATAGCAGTTGGAAGGATGGTCAAATCCTTCAACATCAAGATATCCATCTGTCTATTGCTGTGGCCAAAGAGGATGAACTTTTCGTACCGGTGATTAAACATGCGGATGAAAAAAGTATTAAAGGCTTAGCAAAAGCTGTTCATCGCTTAACAGAGAAAACTTACGATGAAAAGTTACGACCTGAAGATGTTAGAGGTGGTACCTTTACCGTCAACAATACCGGTACGTTTGGATCCATTGCTTCAATGGGAATTATCAATCCTCCTCAGGCAGCAATTTTACAAGTCGAAACAATTGTAAAACGTCCAGTAATTATCGATAATATGTTTGCAGCAAGAGACATTGTTAATTTATCTTTATCTTTAGATCACCGAATATTAGATGGGCTCATTTGTGGAAGGTTTTTAGCTAAAGTTAAGGCAATATTAGAAAGTATGAATGAAAACACGATTTCTTTATAAACATCCTAGCTAAAGTATGATAAAATTGATAAACAAATAGCTACTTGTTAAAATAAAAAGAGAAACAATAAAAATAGTAGGGGTTGATATAGATGAGTTTCGATCAATTTATGATTGATGTAGTAAGCGTAGCCCGGGAAGATATGGTCGATGCAGGCTATACTGAATTACGGGAACCTGAAGAAGTAGATAAGGCCTTAACCCAAAAGGGAACAACTTTAGTAATGGTGAATTCCATTTGTGGATGTGCTGGAGGAGTAGCCCGTCCAGCAGCGGCGACAGCTATCCATTTCGATAAACGTCCGGATCATTTATATACGGTATTTGCTGGTCAGGATCGGGAGGCAACAGAAAGAGCCCGTAGTTATTTTGGCGATTATCCACCGTCTTCACCATCCTTTGCTTTTCTAAAAGATGGAAAGATTGTAACGATGATCGAGCGTCATGAAATTGAAGGGCATACGCCGATGGAAGTTGTCAATAAATTACAAGAAATCTTTGAAGAGCACTGTGAAGAAATCGTATAAAGGAAAGAAAAAAGGCTGTTTACGTTCACGTTAACAGTCTTCTTTTTTCAAAAGGATGGGTGTAAGTGAAATTTGGCTATCGTACGATAAAAACGGCTATCGCAACGCCCATAGCCGTTTTTATCGCGCAAATGTTAAATGTGTCTAATGTTGTAGCAGCAGGAATTTTAACGATTTTATGTATACAACCTTCGCGAAAACGTTCGGTACAAACAGCCTGGGAACGATTTGCCGCTTGTTTATTGGCCATCGTCTTTTCCTTTGTCTTTTTTGAAGTATTAGGTTACTCGGTTTTTGCCCTCGGCTTATTGCTTTTTCTTTTTATTCCAACAACGGTTTATTTAAAAATAGATAGCGGTATTTTAACAGCTACCGTAATCACGTTAAATATTTTCTATGCCGGTATGATGGATATTCCTTTCATTAAGGAGCAATTAACTTTAATTATTATCGGAATTGGTACCGGTTTAGCTGTGAACCTATATATGCCAAGCCTCGATGATAAGTTACAGGACTTACAGAAGGAATTAGAAGCTGATTTTAAAGTCATTTTGCATGAAATCGCTCGTTTTTTACGGGAAGCAACGTTAGATTGGCAAGGGGCAGAAATAGCACGGGCAAGTGATTTATTAAAAGAGGCTGAAGAATTAGTAAAAAGAGATAAGGAAAATCATTTTTTACGAGAAGTCCATATGTATGAACAGTATTTTACAATGCGAAGACGTCAATTCGGTTTATTAAAACAAATGTTACCGATTGTTGCACGAATCGAAGAAAGAAATGAGTCAACCTTACAATTAGCCTTATTTTTTACCGAATTAAGTGAAGCTGTTCATCCAGGGGATACGTCAGTCATTTATCTTCAACAATTAAAAGATCTTCGAGAAGAATGGTTAAAAGGACCTTTACCTCAAACCGAGGAAGAATTTTTACAGCGGGCCGATCTTTTCCAACTTCTTTTTCTTTTAGAATCCTACCTTTACGTGAAATCGAATTATTATAATCAAGCGGAGAATAATAAGAAAAAAAGAAGACATGGAATCTTTCATTCCCGTCTTCCTTCTTAAAGTAAGGCAATACCGCCTAGACCGGCCGTTAGTATAGATACTAGCATTAAAAAAACCATGAAATAAATTATGATTCTTTGCCGTTTTTGACGCTTAGAAAGCCGAGGTCGTTCCTCTGGCCTTTGCTTTTTTGCCATTCGTGACACCTCTTTAGGATATATTCATTTCATATTGTACAAGTTTACAGATTAAATCACAACTAATAATTTTCTTTTTAATGTCTGACAACTTAGAAAAATCAAAACCAATCAAGACTGGTTTTGGTTTTTTTATTCCCTTTTATCAAGTATTCATTACAAAAAATGTGGCTTCCATTCATTGAGACCGGTGGAGACTTGGATTCTTTCGACAAAAAATGTTAAAATGTAAGGGTGAACATCGCTAACTTAATTAGGAGGATCAAGGGAAATGAGTGAAATGAATCAAGCTCCGAAAAAGATAGCCCATATTGGAATCGCTGTCGAGAACCTAGAGAGGGCGATTCCTTTTTATACAGAACAACTAGGGCTTGAATTAAAGGGAGTAGAAGAAGTAGAAAGTGAACAAGTAAAAGTAGCTTTTTTACAAATTGGTGAATCGATGTTGGAATTACTTGAACCACTAAGTCCATCATCGCCAATCCAAAGTTTTTTAGAGAAAAAAGGTGAAGGTATTCACCATATCGCTTTAGAAGTAAGCGATATCGACCAACGATTGGAAAAATTAAAAAATGACGGTATTCGTCTTATTAATGAAAAAGCAAAAGAAGGCGCTAACAATAGTAAGATAGCCTTTTTACATCCGAAATCAACCTATGGTGTGTTATATGAATTATGTGAACATGAAGGAAGTGACGAATAATGGAAAATATCTATGATGCTATCGATGATTTATATGATCGTAGAAGAAAAGTAGAGTTGGGCGGCGGAGACGAACGAATTGATAAGCAGCATGCACGAGGCAAACAAACCGCCCGTGAGCGTATCGATTATTTACTCGATGAAGGTACCTTTGTCGAACTAAACCCTTTCATTGAACATCGTACGACAGACTTTGGTATGGACAAAGTGGAAGCCCACGGTGAAGGGGTCGTCACAGGTTATGGGAAAATCAATGGCCGACCGGTCTACCTTTTCGCCCAAGACTTTACTGTCTTTGGAGGCGCCCTTGGAGAAATGCATGCCAAAAAGATCGCCCACGTCATGGACTTAGCTGCAAAAAATGGCACACCATTTATTGGATTAAATGATTCGGGTGGTGCAAGAATTCAAGAAGGGGTTGCTTCTTTAGATGGTTATGGAGAAATTTTCTATCGTAACTCAATTTATTCAGGAGTAATTCCACAAATTTCCGTCATTATGGGACCAAGTGCTGGTGGAGCTGTTTATTCTCCAGCCATTACAGACGTCATCATTATGGTTGAGAAAACGTCTAAAATGTTTATTACTGGTCCTAAAGTAATTGAAACCGTTACAGGAGAACAAATTACCGATGAAGATTTAGGGGGCGCAAAGGTACATAATACGAAGAGCGGGAATGCTCATTTTAGTGCAAAAAACGAACAAGAAGCCCTGGATCTCGTAAAGAAATTATTAAGTTATCTACCTTCTAGTAATAAAGAGAAACCTGAAATCCTTCCATATACAGAAAAAGAAGACGATCACTATCGAGTTGACTTACCGGAGATCGTCCCTTACGATACAACTAGACCTTATGATATGAAAAAAGTGATCAACGAAGTGGTCGATGAAGGAAGTTTCTTAGAACTGCATAAAGATTTTGCGAAAAACATCATCGTCGGCTTTGCTAGAATTAACGGACGTTCCGTAGGACTTGTAGCAAACCAACCACGTTATATGGCCGGTGGAATAGATATCGATTCGAGCGATAAAGCAGCCCGCTTTATCCGTTTCTGCGATGCCTTTAACGTGCCGATTATTACTTTTGAAGATATTCCTGGATTTTTCCCTGGCGTACAACAAGAACACGGTGGTATTATCCGCCATGGGGCAAAGATTCTTTATGCCTATTCTGAAGCGACGGTACCAAAGATTACGGTTATTGTCCGTAAAGCTTTTGGTGGAGCCTATGTCGCCTTGAATAGTAAGGCCATTGGAGCTGACCTCGTTTTTGCATGGCCTAATGCCGAAATTGCAGTAATGGGGCCAGAAGGGGCAGCAAATATTATTTTCGCTCAGGAGATTGCTGAAAGCGAAAATCCAGAACAAACTCGCCAAGAGAAAATTGAAGAATATAAGGAAAAGTTTGCAAACCCCTATGTCGCTGCAGGTTTAGGGATTGTCGACGATGTAATCGACCCAAGGGATACCCGCTTAAAATTAGTGCAATCTTTAGAAATGCTAGAAAACAAAGAAGAAAAACGTCCGGAGAAAAAACACGGAAATATACCGCTATAAATTGAAGATAGGAGAATGAGGGTAATGGTAAATAAAGAACGTTTAATTAAACGATTTTTAGAGCTTGTCCAAATCGATTCAGAAACGAAAGAAGAAGGAGACATCGCTGCCTATTTAAAAGAGGCCTTTAGTAGTTTAGGCTTAGAGGTGAAAGAGGATCAAGCAAAGGAAAAAACAGGTCATGGAGCGAATAATCTGGTCTGTACTTTAAAAGGAAGGTACCCTCATTCTCGAAAAATCTTTTTTTCTTCCCATATGGATACGGTAACCCCAGGAAAAGCCATTCAACCAAAGTGTGAAGATGGCTATATACAATCGGATGGTACAACTATTTTAGGAGCTGATGACAAGGCCGGTATCGCTGTATTATTTGAGTTGATTCATATTTTACAGGAGGAAAATATTCCTCATGGTGATATCCAATTTATTATTACAGTCGGTGAGGAGGCTGGTTTAAAGGGTGCAAAAGCTTTAGATGCCTCCCTTATCAAAGCCGATTTCGGCTATGTACTCGATAGTGATGGCCCGGTCGGTAACCTTGTTGTGCAGGCTCCTTATCATGCGAAATTTTTTGTTACACTTTACGGAAAATCAGCCCATGCAGGAGTAGAACCAGAAAAAGGAATTTCTGCAATAACGACCGCTGCTAAGGCTATCGCTAAAATGACCCTGGGCCGTATCGATGAGGAAACGACGGCGAATATTAGTTATTTTAAAGGGGGTAAAAAAGCGACGACAAATATCGTCACTGAATATGTTGAAATCGAAGGAGAGGCTCGCTCTTTACAAAAGGAAAAGTTAGATCGCGTGCTCGCTCAAATAACTGAGCAATTTGAGCGAACTGCTGAAGCCTTCGGTGCGAAAGTAGAAATCGAACGGTATGAAGCTTATCCCGGCTATAAGTTAGATGAAGGAGATGACGTCGTAACGATTGCCCAGGAAGCTGCAAAACATTTAGGACTTGCTTCGACCTTAATGACAAGTGGTGGTGGAAGTGATGCGAATATTTTCAACTCCCTTCAATTACCTACCGTAAACCTATCCGTTGGTTATGAGGAGATTCATACAACGAAAGAACGTATTGCAAAGGAAGAGCTTGTTCGTTTAACGGAGCTCGTCGTTGAAATTGTGAGACTTTCCTTTAAATAAACTGCTTCTAGATAGAGGAATGAGGACGAATGAAAAAAAGAGCAAGGATTATTTTTCATGTCGATATGAACAGTTTCTATGCATCGGTAGAAATGGCCCACAACCCTAGCCTAAAGGGAAAACCAGTCGCTATTGCTGGAAATCCTAAAGAACGTCGAGGCATTATCGTAACGAGTAGTTACGAGGCAAGGGCTAAAGGCGTGAAGACGACGATGCCTGTTTGGGAAGCTAAAAAACTTTGTCCTTCGCTGATCGTCCTTCCTCCAAATTTTCCCCTGTATCGGGAGATGTCTGCAAAAATTTTCAAACGGCTTTCACAATTTACGGATATGATTGAACCGGTATCAATTGATGAAGGATATATGGATGTAACCGAACATCCAACACATCCGATTCAATTAGCTAAGGATGTTCAACAAGCTCTCTTACATGAACTTGATATTCCTTGTAGCATTGGTATCGGGCCTAATAAGTTTTTAGCCAAGACAGCCTCAGATATGAAAAAGCCACTTGGTATTACGATATTGAGAAAGAGAGATTTACCACAAAAGTTATGGCCATTACCGATTGAAGAGATGTACGGTGTTGGAAAGAAAACAGCAGAAAAAATGCGTGAATTACACATCCATACTATAGGCGATTTAGCGAAAACCGATGTCTATATTTTATCCCAAGTTCTTGGGGTGAACGGTGAAAGGCTCGTCCAACGAGCCAATGGTATCGATCCCCGCCGGGTCGATCCCGATTCAATTCATGAATTTAAAAGTATCGGTAATTCTACGACGTTACGCTTCGATACAACGGATGAAGACAAAATTAAAAGTGTATTGGCGAAACTGACAGAACGGGTAGAAGAAAGATTAGCTCGTAGGAAACTGAAGGGAAAATCTGTTCAGCTCATGATTCGTTACGCTAATCGAGAAACGATTACTCGTAGTAAAAAACTTCCAAAACATGTGCAAACAAAGGAAGAAATTTTGCCCGTTATTTTCCATCTACTAGATAGGCATTGGAGTAAAAAGCCTGTTCGTCTTTTAGGAGTTACGGTACAAGATCTTTTAGAAGCAAAATATGTGGTTGAACAATTAGATTTATTCACCTACCAAAAGAGACAACAAGAAGTGAAGATAGAAGAGACGGTTGCGAAGTTAAAGGAAAAGTATGGTTCCGATACTTTTGTTGATTGGGATGATGAGGAGACAATCGAGGATATTCATGAAGAGAAGCTTTACCGTACTAGTTTTCAAAAGGATTTTTTAGATGATTATAAAGAGATGGCTGATGAGTAAAGTCTACACACTCTACTGTTGCTGAGAATTACTTTCACAACAGTAGAGTGTTTTTTATGAATAAAAGTTTACCTACATTAAAAATGATTTTGCAATCGAACTTTTTATTTTACTACCAGGGTATCTCATCGGATTATCAAAAAGGGTCGTTTGTTTTAAGATGCTTTTCTTATGGGAGAAGGTTTCAAAACTATATTTCCCATGGTAGGCACCAATTCCACTCGCTCCGACACCACCAAAGGGTAAGTAAGGGGTAGCCAAGTGATAGAGCGTATCGTTAACACAGCCACCGCCAAAAGAAATAGAAGAGAGGACTTTCTTTTCATTTTCTTTATTTTTCCCAAAATAATAGAGGGCTAATGGGCGGTCGTAAGCTTGAATTTTTGCTATAACTTCATCTATTTTTGAATAGGAGAGAACTGGCAGAATAGGGCCGAAAATCTCTTCCTGCATAAGGGTATCTTCCCAATTAACGTCCGTAACAATCGTTGGTTCGATCATTAAATTTTCTTTACTAATTTCTCCACCGTAGAAAACCTTTGCTCCTTCAAGGAGTAAAGTGAGTCTTTCAAAATGCTGCTTGTTTATAATTCGACCGTATTCTTTATTGTTTAAAGGTTGGCGACTATATAGGCGTTGAATATGGTATTTTAAGGCACGTAAAAACTTCATATATATTTTTTCATGTACATAGACGTAATCAGGGGCTACACAAGTCTGACCGGCATTCGTAAATTTACCCCAAGCGATACGCTTAGCCGATAAGGAAAGGGGAGCGTCTTCATCGACGATTGTTGGACTCTTTCCGCCAAGTTCTAAACTGACCGGCGTTAAATGCTTACTCGCTTTTTCCATAACGATTTTTCCAACTCGATTACTGCCAGTAAAGAAAATATAATCAAAACGCTGTGCCAAAAGTTCTTCGGTGACTTCCTTATCTCCCTCAATTACCATACAAACTTCCGGTGCAAAGGTATCATCTATCATTTCTTTTATCAAATTGGACGTATGGACAGCAATTTCAGAAGGTTTTACAATGACTGTGTTACCGGCTGCAAGGGCTCCAACCATCGGTGCTATCGATAACTGAAGGGGATAGTTCCAAGGTGCGATGACTAACACTACTCCGTAAGGTTCGTATCGGATATAACTATTAGAACCTTTATGCGTTAAAGGTGTTGGTACTTCCTCATCTTCCATCCATTCTTTTAAATGTTTTAACGTAAATTCTATTTCTGTATGAAGTATACCGAGTTCCGTCGTAATTACTTCATGTTTTGACTTATTTAAATCTGCTTTTAAGGCACGGTAGATATCCTTTTCATATCGTTTTAACATCGCTTGTAGCTTTTGTAACTGCTCGATACGAAAGTTATAGTCCCGTGTTGCTCCACTCAAATGATATTTTCGTTGGCGTTCGACGATCTTTTGCATCAGAGAACAGCTCCTTTATTTTTAGATGATGGAATAAGTAAATAAATCTTTGGCAATTTTCGTCGCTTTAAAAACCGATTGCGCCTCCTTTAAAAGATCCTGTAAACCATCTTGTTGATAACGAGATGATATATGGGTTAAAATTAATTGTTTTACCCTAGCTTCCTTTGCTAATCTCGCTGCATCGTAGGCTGTCGTATGAAAGTATTGATAGGCTAATTTTCGCTTCGATCGATCGAAGGTTGCTTCATGAACTAAGACATCGGACCCCTTGATAAAAGAGGCGTAACTCGCATGATAACGCGTGTCTCCAAAAATAGAAACGATCTTCCCTTTTTTAGTTGGTCCGAGAAAATCTTTTCTTTCAATAATCCTGCCATCTTCTAGTTTGGTCAGTTCATTTTCTTTAATTTCTCGGTAAATGGGTCCTGGTTTGATACCTAACTCCATTAGCTTATCAACGAGTAATTCACCTAATTGATCTTTTTCTGTGATTCGGTAGGCAAAGCTCAATATGTTATGGTCTAAAATTTTATTATGGACGATAAATCGCTCATCTTCGTAGACGATACCTTCTTCTTCTAACTCGACAAAGTGAATGGGGTAGGTCAGTTGGGTTTTACTTATTTTAAGACTAGTTTCTACAAAGGTTTGAATACCTTTTGGACCAAATATCGTTAGAGCTTCATCACCATCTAAAAAGGAACGACTGCTTAAGAGTCCAGGTAAACCAAAAATATGATCGCCATGTAGATGGGTAATAAAGATTTTTGATATTTTTCGGGGTTTTAAAGTAGTTTTTAAAATTTGATGTTGCGTCGCTTCTCCACAATCGAAAAGCCATAATTCATTTATTTCGTGTAGTAAATTTAATACAAGAGCAGAAACATTTCGAGCTTTAGATGGCATGCCAGCTCCTGTACCTAAAAAGGTAATCTCCATAAAACGTAACTCCTCACTCACATGATAAATAATCATATTGGTATTTTACCATAGAACTTCTCAGAACTTGATAGATATCTTTTTTACTAACGGCCGATCTTAACAAAAGCAAAAAATCCTGCTATGATTGTTGTAAAGAAGTAAAGCAATAGCTGTGATATAAAGGAGAACCGAAATGAAGAAAAACATTTATGTAGTAGGTGCAGTAATAGTTAAAGAAGGAAATATCTTCTGTGCCCAAAGGGGTTTGGAAAAAAGTTTACCAGGATTGTGGGAATTTCCTGGAGGGAAAATCGAAAAGGGTGAAAGTCCTGAGGAAGCCTTAAAAAGAGAAATATTAGAAGAAATGGGTTGTGAAATAGAGGTTGGACGTCAAGTAGAACATACGGTATACGAATATGATTTTGGCATTGTTCATTTAACGACATATTATTGCCGTTTAACGAAAGGTGAGCCGGTTTTAACAGAACATATTGCTTCTAAATGGCTTCGGCCACAAGAATTAGATCAACTTGACTGGGCGCCGGCAGATATTCCTGCTATCGAGAAGATTATGGAAGAAATGAGTTCCTAAAAGGTGAGCTAGACGGTGCAAAAACAATTTACCCAATCACTTTACCATGGTTTCATTGATCGAGAACGCTTTCGTAAGGCAAAGTATAGGCCGAAACTACTTACGAACAATCATAAGAAAAAAACAAATGTACTAACGACACTTCTTGAACAATTAGAAACGAGTCAAGCTTTTTTCTTCGCTGTCGCTTTTATTACCGAAAGTGGCTTGGCTAGTTTGAAAGCGAAATTACATGATTTAAACCAAAAGGGCGTCAAGGGAAAAATTTTAACTTCTACTTTTTTACAATTTAATAAGCCGAAGGTTTTTAAAGAATTATTAAAACTTTCAAATGTTGAAGTAAGAATTGCTAATGTAGAAGGTTTTCATTCAAAGGGGTATATTTTTGAGCATAAGGATTATTATTCCTTAATTGTCGGGAGCTCGAATTTAACTGCTTCGGCTTTAAAACAAAATAAAGAATGGAACGTACAATTAAATTCTTTAGAAAACGGCGATATAATCCATCATTTTTTACAACAATTCACTTCCATGTGGGAAGAAGCTGTTCCTTTAACAGAAGCATGGATTGAAACGTATGAAAATCAATATCAATCACCCTTTACTGAAAAGAAGATTGCCGATTTCTCTCATGAATACATAGTTAATCGCTTAGAAGATTCATTAAGCCTTCAGCCCAATAAAATGCAAAAGGCAGCTTTACATAATTTAAAGCAGATACGAAAACAAGGAGCAGAGCGTTCCCTAATTGTTTCAGCTACAGGTACTGGTAAAACATATCTTTCGGCTTTCGATGTTCGACATTTTCAACCAAAGAGAATGCTTTTTATTGCCCATCGTGAACAAATTTTACAACAAGCAAAAGAAGATTACCATCGGGTGTTAGGAGGCGTAGCGAAGGATTTTGGAATACTTTCAGGAAATGTGAAAGACCTCGATCGAAAGTATTTGTTTGCTACCATTCAAACGATTTCTAAACCGGAGATTTTAGAAAGTTTTCATCCAAAAGAGTTCGATTATATCGTCATCGATGAAGTGCATAAGGCAGGGGCTATGTCCTATCAAAGAGTGATTGACTACTTCCAGCCAAACTTTTTGCTCGGTATGACGGCGACACCCGAAAGAACGGATCAATTCAATATTTACGAGCTCTTTGATTATCAAATTGCCTATGAAATTAGATTACAAGAAGCTTTAGAGGAGGAAATGCTCTGTCCTTTTCATTATTTCGGTGTTACGGATTTTGAACATAACGGAGAAGTTATTAGTGATACAAGCCGATTAAGTCAATTAGTGACTAAAGAACGGGTTGACCATATTATTGAAAAAATTCGTTATTATGGTTTTTCTGGCGAGCAATTAAAAGGCTTGATGTTTTGTAGCCGTAAACAAGAGGCCCGTCTATTATCAGAGGAATTAAACCGTAGAGGCTTTCGCACGGTCGCGCTAAGTGGAGAAGATTCTCAAGAAGAGCGAGAAAGACAAATTAAACGTTTAGAAAATGGTTCTTTAGATTATATTTTAACTGTTGATATTTTTAACGAAGGAGTAGACATTCCGAGCGTAAACCAAATTGTTATGCTAAGACAAACAGAGTCGAGTATAGTCTTCATACAACAATTAGGTAGGGGACTTCGTAAGCACGAGTCAAAAGAGTTTTTGACTGTCATTGATTTTATTGGAAATTACAAAAACAACTATCTCATTCCGATAGCTTTAACAGGCGATCGTTCGCAAAATAAGGACTCTATTCGCCGGCGAACGAAAGAAATGACATATATCCAAGGTGTTTCTACAATTAATTTTGAAGAAGTAGCTCGTAAAAGAATCTTTGCTTCTATTACACAGACGAATTTAACAACTTTAAAAATATTAAGGGAGTCCTATCAAGAATTAGAAGATAAATTAGGTAGAATACCGTCTCTATATGATTTTATTCGTTACCATTCTATCGATCCCGAAGTTATTGTTCAAAAACACCAAAATTATTATCTATTTCTAAAAAGAATTGGAAAGCAAGTTCCTTTACTTTCTGAGTATGAATCCGCAGTATTAACGATGCTATCAGCTGAAATCCTTAATGGTAAACGAAAGCATGAGGTTATTTTTTTCCATCAACTTTTAGAAAACGATACAATAGAAAAAGAACAGCTTCTATCGCTTTTAAAAGAAGAGGGTTGTTACGCAGAGGATGAAATTTTAGATTCCTTAGAAAGGGTATTTACCTTAGAGTTTTTCAATGAACAAACGAAGAAAAAGTACGGTAATCTACCATTGATTGATATAGAGGAAGGGAACTTTAGCTTAAGTAGTAAATTACGACAGCATTTACGTAACTGTCCGTCTTTTGAAGCATATGTAAAAGATATTATCACTTGCGCCTTCGCTAAAAGCAATGATTACGATTCTACATACCCTCTAACCTTATATAAAAAATATACACGTAAAGAAGTATGTAAATTATTAAATTGGGAAAAGGATGAAAGTTCGACGATTTATGGTTACCGTGTTAAACATGGTACATGCCCTATTTTTATCACCTATCATAAAGACGACCGGATCGAATCGAGTATTAAATATGAAGACGAATTGCTTCAAGAAGATTTATTGCGATGGTTTACAAAACCAAATCGTACCTTACAATCACCTGAAGTAAAACAAATTATAGAGGCAGAACAAAACGGTATTGAACTACATGTATTCATAAAAAAGAACGACGATGAAGGGGTAGATTTTTACTACCTTGGAAAAGCAGTACCACTTCAAGAACGGATAAAAGAATTAGAAAAAGTAAATGAAAAAGGAAAAAAACAACCTATTGTAGAGATGGAACTACTTTTAGAACAGCCAGTTGAACATCAATTATATCAATATTTACATTTTGAATAATTTTTTGATTGTAAAGGATAAAACACGGCGCTCAGATTGCGCCGTGTATTGTTTAAGTTTATAAGCAACTTTTATCCTCATTTCTATCTATGATATAATAGATTGACAACCTAGATACTAGTGGAGGCTCTGAAATGTCCAAGGTCACACCAATGATGAAACAATATTTACGCATAAAAGCAGCACACCAAGATGCGTTTTTATTTTTTAGATTAGGAGATTTTTACGAACTTTTTTACGACGATGCGATCAAGGCAGCACAGGAATTAGAAATTACACTTACGAAAAGGGATTCTAGTTCTGATGAACCGATACCTATGTGCGGTGTGCCACATCATAGCGCGGATCGTTACATTAAAACTTTAGTCGATAAAGGCTATAAAGTTGCGATTTGTGAACAAGTTGAAGACCCTAAGGATGCTAAAGGGGTCGTAAAAAGAGAGGTCGTTCGAATTATTACCCCCGGCATGTTGATGGACGCTTCGATGTTAGAGGATGTCGAAAGTAACTATATTGCAAGTGTCACCCAACATAAGCCGAACGAATTTGTCATTGTATACCATGAATTATCTACTGGCGAATCACAATTGTTACTTATTGAGCAAAGTTTTGATGCGGTGCTCCATGAATTAGGAAGTCGACAAGTAAAAGAGGTCGTTCTTGCTAGTGATTTTCCTAGACCCTATCAAAAACAAATAAAAAAACAGCTACAAGCCTTAATTTCATACGAAGATGATGTGAAATTTATCGGTGAATTTCGTGATCTTTACGATGAATTGGATGATGAGCGCTATGTTCATGCTTTTAGCCGTATGTTAAATTATATTGAGCATACACAGAAGCGTTCTTTACAACATTTACAAAAGCCGACTATTATAGAATTACAACAGCATCTCAACTTAGATATGTATTCAAAACGTAATTTGGAATTAACCGAAACAATTTTAAAAAAATCAAAGTATGGTTCCCTTTTATGGGTGCTAGACCGTACTGTCACGGCAATGGGGGCTAGAAATTTAAAAAAGTGGATTGAACGGCCTTTAATTAATGAGGCGGAAATTAATCGTCGTTTAGAAAGGGTAGAAGTCATTAAAAATCATTTTCTTGAACGGGATGAATTACGGGAACTGTTAACTGATGTTTACGATTTAGAGAGATTAGCCGGCCGTGTATCCTTTGGAAATGTTAATGCTAGGGACCTCATTCAACTCAAACAATCGTTGCAGACGATACCTCAATTACAAACTCTCCTTGAAAAATTGCCAGGAGAGGAATGGAAGCAAGTTCGGGAAAATCTTTCTTATCCTCAAGCACTCGTTGATCTTTTAGAGAGAAGTATCGTCGATGAACCACCGATTTCGGTTACAGAAGGAAATATTATTAAGACCGGCTTTAATGAAAAATTAGATACGTATCGAAAAGCTTTAACTGAAGGAAAACAATGGATTTTACAGTTAGAAGCTAAAGAACGGGAAAAAACCGGGATTAAATCCTTAAAGGTTGGTTTCAATAAAGTCTTTGGCTATTACATTGAAGTCACTCATGCCAATAAAGAATTAGTACCAGAAGACCGTTATGAAAGAAAACAAACCTTACGTAATGCTGAACGTTATATCACACCGGAATTAAAGGAAAAAGAAGCCATCATCTTAGAAGCAGAAGAAAAAAGTGTCGATTTAGAGTATGAGCTTTTCGTCATGGTACGTGAAAAGGTAAAAGCTCATATCGATGAGATTCAACGGATTGCCCAAATTATTAGCGATATTGACTGTATCCAATCCTTTGCAGAAGTAAGCGAAAGAAATAACTATACAAGACCTACATTTTCAGATAGTGAAGTTATTATTGAAGAAGGTAGGCACCCGGTGATTGAACAGGTTTTAGAAGATGGAATGTTTGTTCCCAACGATGTTTATTTGAATGAGTCCTGTTCTATCTTATTGATAACCGGTCCAAATATGTCTGGAAAAAGCACTTACATGCGACAAGTAGCTTTAATTAACATCATGGCACAAATCGGTTGTTTTGTTCCAGCCGAGAGAGCACAACTTACTATTTATGATCAAATTTTTACCCGGATTGGAGCAGCTGATGACCTTGTTCGAGGACAAAGTACTTTTATGGTTGAAATGTTAGAAGCGAAACATGCTTTAACTAATGCGACAAAGAAGAGCTTAATTCTACTAGATGAGATCGGTCGAGGAACGAGCACCTATGATGGTATGGCCTTAGCCCAAGCTATTGTAGAATATATTCATAATGAGATTGGTGCAAAGACCTTATTTTCTACCCACTATCACGAACTAACTGCCCTTGAAGAACAATTAGACAGAGTTAAAAATGTTTACGTCCGAGCTGAAGAGTATGAAGATGAGGTCGTCTTCCTTCACAAAGTAGAAGAGGGGAGAGCTGAAGAAAGTTATGGTATCCAAGTGGCAAAATTAGCCGACTTACCAGAATCATTGATTAAACGGGCTCAGGAAATTCTTCACGAACTCGAAAAGGAAGAGGATACTAGGGAAACACCAGCCTACGTTACAGAACAAGGCCAGCTTTCCTTTTTTGTACCGGAGGAAAAGAAAGAAGCACCCCCTGAGTTACCTCAACAAGTAGAAAAGGTGCTCAAACAATTAGAAAGTTTAAATCTATTGGAAATGACGCCGTTAGATGCATTAAATACTTTATACTCTTTACAAAAGAGTATAAAAAAGCTTAAGGAGTAGAATGAAACGTGACTAAGGCAAGGATTCAACAACTTCCAGATTCCTTAGCAAATAAAATAGCTGCTGGAGAAGTCGTTGAGCGTCCGGCTTCGGTTGTTAAGGAATTAGTAGAAAATAGTATCGATGCAAAAAGTGATTTTATCCGCATTGAAGTAGAAGAGGCCGGATTACGCAAAATAAGCGTCTTAGATAATGGGGTAGGGATGAACGAAGAAGACTGCCATCGAGCTTTTCTCCGTCATGCAACGAGTAAAATAAAATTCGATAGCGATCTTTTCCATATCAAATCGCTCGGTTTTCGAGGTGAAGCTTTAGCAAGTATTGCCTCTGTTAGTAAGTTAACGATGATTTCTTCCCAAGGGAAAGAGGCTGCGACCGTACTTTCTTTAGAAGGTGGAAAAGTCGTTGAAGTAGCGAAGGGAAAAGCACGGAAGGGAACCGAAATTATTGTTAAAGATCTATTTTATAATACACCGGCTCGATTAAAGTATATTAAGTCATTGCATACAGAATTAGGTCATATTACAGATATCGTCAATCGTTTTGCCTTAGCCTATCCGGATATTCGCTTTGAACTTCACCATAACAATCGGTTACTTTTTCAAACGACAGGATCTGGCCAAGTAGTACAAGTCTTGCAACAAATTTACGGTCGATCTGTTGCGAAAAATGTTTTACAAGATAAGATTTCAACCTTAGATTTTGATATCGAAGCTTATGTTGTCAAACCTGAAATTACACGAGCAAACCGAAACTATATTACATTGATTGTCAATGGTAGATATGTACGAAGTTATCCGTTAAGCCAAGCCGTTATCGCCGGCTATCGAACATTGCTACCAATTCATCGCTTTCCAATTGCGGTTATTTATATCAAGTTAGATCCTGTTCTCGTTGATGTCAATGTACATCCAACAAAGTTAGAAGTACGTTTCAGTAAAGAAAAGGAACTTGCACAAACGATTGAACATTTAATTAGTAATATATTTAAAGAAGAAACATTAATTCCGAAGATGACTCTTCCAAAACAGGAAAGGAAGTTTACAGAACAAGAGAGCTTTGAACTTTTTTTACCGAAAGAAAAAGTAGAGGAAGAAGTAATAGTTGAT
>CALJVC010000047.1 GCA_937974845.1 uncultured Pseudogracilibacillus sp.
GTTTAACTTATCGGCATTCGGATGTTTTTCACAGGTTTCTACATGCCCAACGACTACCTTGCTACTTGTTTCCTTTGTAATATAATGGATTGCATCAACTTCGATTCCGGATTTTGTTATTTTTTCCGCTAATGCTTCCGGTGTCAAATCACCGATATCTACATATTGTTTTAACCAGTTTAATGAAACTAACATGATGAAACCTCCTATTTACACTTCATGAAATTGTTGGATGAAACGAATATCATTTGTATAGAAGCGACGTATATCATCAATGCCATACTTTAACATAGCAATTCGATCGGGTCCCATACCGAAGGCAAAACCTGTATACTCCTTCGGATCGTAACCGGCCATCTCTAAAACTTTTGGATGGACCATTCCACCACCTAAAATTTCAATCCAACCAGTCTGCTTACAAACACTACAACCAGCACCGTCACAACCTGCACAAGAAATATCCATTTCTACCGACGGTTCAGTGAAAGGGAAGAAGCTTGGGCGTAAGCGAATCTTCCGTTCTTCGCCGAAGATTTTTTTCACAAATACTTGTAGCGTTCCTTTTAAATCACTCATACGGACATTTTTATCAACATATAATCCTTCAATTTGGTTGAATTGATGGGAGTGGGTCGCATCGTCGCTATCCCGACGGTATACCTTCCCAGGACAAATCATCCGAATAGGTTCCTTCCCTCCTAGAGACTCCATCGTTCTAGCCTGTACTGGGGAAGTATGAGTCCGAAGTAAAAGCTCGTTTGTAATATAAAAGGAATCCTGCATCTCACGGGCGGGATGCCCTTTCGGTAAATTTAAAGCTTCAAAATTATAATAATCCGTTTCAACTTCTGGACCTTCTCTCACTTCATAACCAAGGCCGATAAATAAGTCTTCGATTTCTTCAATGACCGAAGTTAATATATGGGCCCCACCGAAATGAACCGGTCGTCCAGGTAAGGTGACGTCAATTTTTTCTTTCGCTAGTTTTTCTTCAAGAGCCTTTTCCTCTAGGGCAGTTCGCTTTGATTGCAAGGCAGCCTGTATCGCTTCTCTAACCTTATTCGCTAATTCACCAACAACTGGGCGTTCTTCAGCGGGTAACTTTCCCATCCCGCGTAACACTTCTGTAATCGAGCCCTTTCTTCCTAAATATTGAACTTGAATATCTTGTAATAATGTTAAATCTTCTACTTCTTTTATTTTAGCAATCGCCTCTTGCTCAATTGCCTGTAACTTTTCCTTCATCAAAGAAACCTCCTTCAATATAATCCATCTCAATTTTACGGATTGCCTAAACAATATAATTACATATAAAAAAAGCCCCTTCCCAAAAAAGGGACGAGGCTATTTTGTCGCGGTACCACCCTTATTGATGCATCAGCATCCGACTCTTTTTGATAATGGACCTATTGTCCAGGGCATCATTACATGCCAGCTCAAGGAGTGAATCGTAATAAACAATTATTAAAAATGCTCGCAGTCTAAGGCATTTTCTCCCTGTAATAATTGATCGTTTTATTACTTAGCTCCGTCATCGCTTTTAAGTTATATTATTTATCCCATTAGATTACTATGTAGTATAACGAATTCTATTAGCTTATGCAACTAATTGCGAAGATAGTACATTAAGATTCCACCGGCCACAGCAACATTCAAGGACTCTGCCTGTCCATAGATTGGAATTTTCACCCTTGTATCTGCCCTATCAAGTAAGAAAGGGTCGACACCCCTTCCCTCGTTCCCTAAAATTAACGCCGTCTTTTCCTTTGGAGGAACCTTCCGATAATCTTCCGCCCTTTGGAGACTGGTCGCCCAAATAGTAAAGCCTTCCTCCTTCAGCTTCTCAATTTCCTCCTCTAGATTCCCCTCTTCAATGGCAATGTGAAAGAGAGAGCCCTGGGTTGCTCGGATCACCTTAGCGTTATAAAGGTCTACCGTCCCCTTACCTAAAATCACTTTAGAAAACCCTGCCGCGTCTGCCGTTCTAATCAAGCTTCCTAAATTTCCCGGATCCTGCAAGCTATCGAGTAAGAGAACATAGGAGTGCTGCTTGGGCTCGTAGTTCAACCGACTAAGGACTGCAGCAATACCTTGGGGATTTTCGGTCTGGGAAATGGCTTGGAAGACCTCCTTACTCACCCGAAAGACATAGTCATCATCTAACCATCCCGGGTCCTCCTTTCCCTCTTCTAAAATAAGGGCTTGGAAGTCCTGGTCGGTATTGTAGGCCTCCTCAATAAGATGGTCCCCCTCGATTAAAAAAACTCCCATTTTCTCCCGATACTTCCTTTTATGTAATTTTATCCATTCCTTAACCCGCTTATTTTTTACTGAAGTGATCACAAGCATCATCCTCCCTTATTCATAGGTTTATCATACATATTTTTTACGACTAAGGTCAAATTAATAAAAAAGAGGAGGATGTAGGATGAACATCGATCTACGAAAGGCGATTTTTCATAATATTAAGGATAATAGCCCAACAGAACTCGAAGCAACGATTGCCGATGCTGTATCCCTTGGCGAAGAGAAGGTCTTGCCTGGCCTTGGCTATCTCTTTGAAATGATTTGGAAACAATCGGAGGAAGAGGCCCGGGAACAAATGCTAGAGGCCTTGGTCAAGGGTATAGAGAACGAGAAAAAGTAAAGCCTTACCATTCCTTCCTATAGAAGCTTGAACTTTTTATGAAAGTTACCCCATTTGTTTGCAATGTAAGGGGGAAGAGGTTATCCTTAATAATAAGTATAGGAAGGAGGGTGAGGAAGTTGAATGAAAACAATCTGCGGATTAACCAGCCAGCGATGAACTACCTTTTACCTACGGCCCAGCAAGGACATCAAGGGCAGGAAGGAAGGGTTAATTTCCAACAATTGTTACAACAAAAGATTGAACTTGCCATGGCCTTAAACCAATCCTTCCCTCCGGATACAAGTAGGACGATACCATCTAGTTTGCTTGCTGATATGTTGTCTGTGACGAAGGGAAATGCGATCAATTCCCTAATGGCTACAGGCCTCCTTCAGCAAGGAGCTATTATTCCTTCCCCTAGCCAAACTAGCCAGAGCCTAAACCAGACCTATAAGAAAGGAATTGCTAGCATCGCTAAGACTGGCAAGAAGCAGGCAAGCTTAGCGAACTCGAAATATAATGAGATTATTCGTCAGGCTGGCAAAAAATATGGTGTCGATGAAAAACTAATCCATGCCATTATTAAAGTAGAGTCCAATTATAATCCTAAGGCAACTAGTAAAGCCGGAGCTGCCGGACTCATGCAGTTAATGCCGGGGACAGCTCGATACCTAGGTGTGCAAAACCGTTATGATGCAAGACAAAACATCTTCGGTGGCACCAAATATATTAGCCAGATGCTAAGGCAACATAATGGAGACCTCCGCCTTGCCCTAGCGGCCTATAATGCCGGACCCGGTAATGTGAAAAAATACAGGGGTATACCGCCCTTTAAAGAAACCCAAAACTATGTTCGTAAAGTAATGAGTCTAATATAAAAACTCCCTCTCGAGAGAGCTTCTCTAGTAGAGGGAGTTTTCTTATTTATCCTACTTGGAAACAATCAAAATTTCCACAAGCTTAAAAAGTTTTAGACTCTTAAGGCATTTAGGCTAGACGTAGGGCTTGTAATCGATCCCGGTCTAGTTTTTTAATCACTTGGACAATAAGCTCTACCGCATGTTCAAAATCGTCTCGATGGAGTAGAGCTGCATGGGAGTGAATGTAACGAGTAGCAATCGTAATCGATAAAGAAGGAACGCCATCTGCAGTTAAATGAATAGCTCCAGAATCGGTGCCTCCACCGGGCATGGAAGTATATTGGAAAGGAATCTCATGTTCTTCTGCTGTCTCGATCACTAAATCCCGTAAGCCCTTGTGGGAAACCATCGATGCATCATATAAAACAATCTGTGGCCCTTCACCTAATTTACTATCGGCATCTTTGTCCGATACTCCTGGTGTATCCCCAGCGATTCCAACATCTACTCCAAAAGCAATGTCGGGCTTAATTAAGTGAGCCGATGTCCGTGCTCCACGTAAACCAACCTCTTCTTGCACTGTACCAACGCCATAAACGACGTTTGGGTGGGACTCATCTTTCAAACGTTGTAGTACTTCGATAGCAATCGCACAACCAATTCGGTTGTCCCAAGCCTTCGCTAAGAGCATTTTTTCATTCGCCATTTGTGTAAATTCGAAATAAGGAACTACAGAATCCCCTGGACGAACACCGAAGCTTTCGGCCTCCTCCTTACTCGTCGCACCGATATCAATGAACATATCCTTAATTGCTACAGGTTTTTTTCTTTCTTCTGGAGATAAAATATGAGGAGGTTTTGAGCCAATTACACCGGTAATGTTTCCTTTTTTCGTCATGACCGTTACACGTTGAGCTAACATTACTTGGCTCCACCAACCACCGATCGTTTGAAAATATAAAAAGCCATTTTTATCGATACGAGTTACCATAAAGCCGACTTCATCCAGGTGACCAGCGACCATAATTTTTGGTCCTGCCTCTTCACCGACCTTCTCCCCAATAATACTACCTAGATTATCTGTATACACTCGATCTGACACGGGTTCTAAATATTTCCCCATAACATCCCGCGCTTCCGCCTCATGTCCAGATATAGCCTTTGCATCCGTTAGTTTCTTTAACATTTGTAAGGTTGGATCCATCTTTGTCATTATCATCTTCCTTTCTTAATACCCAGATTTTTGTCTTTCATAATTTACTTCGTTTTTATCTATATATGCTTGTAAAACGTCTTTTTCAGTAAAGCCTAATACTTTAGCTAACTGAATATAACCAATTACTAGGTCGCGATAAGCTTGTTTACTCTCTGTTTCATAAAAATGAACAGCGAGACGAAAAACATCGTTAAACTGAACGGTAGCCGTTTTATTGCTTTCTTTCTCGTCTATACTTGTAAATTCATACCCCTTTTCAAGACCGAGGGATAACAAGAAATGAATATTATCTACATACTCTTCTAAGATGACTTCACGACCTGCGCTTTCTTTCGTACTCCAAAATTTGAAACAACGGGTCTCGTTTGCTAATTCACCGAGCTCGACAAGTAAGGCGAGCATTTTTTCCTCAAATAAGGAGCGATCTTGTAGTTGATGATTATCGACAATATAAGCATCGAGCTGTCGTTGCATAGCGAATAACTTGGACCAGTTCACGGATTAATCCCTCCTTCTTATACATTTATTGTACATGACTCGGGGAATGATTGCTAATCCCGAGTGGAAGGTATAGCTTTTCAAGCTTAGT
Organism: uncultured Pseudogracilibacillus sp.; assembly: GCA_937974845.1. GTDB lineage: Bacteria > Bacillota > Bacilli > Bacillales > Amphibacillaceae > Pseudogracilibacillus. The sequence goes on from CALJVC010000047.1 coordinate 5,295, forward strand.
CGACCGATAAAATAAAGCTTCCCATAAAAAAAAGCACCTAATCGCCAGGATTTGGTGCTTCCTTTTTATTATAGAGCAGCTTTTGCTTTATTTACTAACTCAGCAAAGGCTTTTTCATCGTTTACGGCTAAGTCTGCTAACATTTTACGGTTAATATCAATATTCGCTTTCTTTAAGCCGTGCATAAGCTGGCTGTATGAAATATCGTTTAAACGTGCCGCAGCATTAATTCGTGTAATCCATAATTTACGAAAGTCGCGCTTACGCTGTCTACGGTCACGGTATGCATACTGACCAGATTTCATTACTTGTTGTTTTGCCGTTCTAAATAAAGCATGTTTGGAACCATAATAACCTTTTGATAATTTAAGGACACGTTTACGACGCTTACGTGCCGTTGGTCCACGTTTTACTCGAGCCATTGTTATACCTCCTACAATCTATCTTTCCATGTATATTATCGTGGTAACATTTGATCGATACGCTTTTGATCAGCCTTTGATACGAGGGCTGATTTACGTAGTTTACGCTTTTGTTTTTGCGTCTTATTTGCAAATAAGTGACTTGTATAGGCGTGGCCTCTTTTTAACTTTCCTGAAGCTGTACGCTTGAAACGTTTCTGAGAACCCTTATGAGTCTTCATTTTTGCCATTTCATTTCCTCCTTCAACACTTCTTACTAACTTACTGCTTTTTTTCAGGAATTGGAGCTAGTACCATAAACATTTGGCGACCTTCCATTTTCGCCCGGGATTCGACGATTGCAATATCTTTTACTTCTTCTGCTAAACGTTGCAATACTTCTTGACCAAGATCCTTATGCGTAATTGCTCGACCTCTAAAGCGTACAGAAGCTTTCACCTTGTCGCCACTTTTGATAAAGCGACGGGTATGGCGTAATTTCGTATTGAAATCGTGATCCCCAATTGCTGGTGTAAAGCGAACTTCCTTAATGTTAATAACTCGTTGTTTCTTCCGTGCCTCTCGCTCGCGCTTCTGTTGCTCATAACGATACTTACCATAGTCCATAATACGACAAACGGGTGGTTTGGCATTCGGAGCAACTAAAACTAAGTCAAGCTCACGAGTTCTCGCAATTTCTAATGCTTCTTGACGGGATTTCACTCCTAATTGTTCCCCATTGGCATCAATTAAACGAACTTCCCTGGCACGAATCGACTCATTAACATTCATGTCCTTGCTAATATCTAGCCACCTCCAAAAATTTTCGACCCAAAAAACAAGAGGAAAAACAAAAAGTGGGCGCACTTCGGCACCCACTATATCCCTTTAAATTACACATTTAAAAGTAACGAAACCAGCCAACAACATTTTCTATGCGTCGGTCAGGTGAGAAGCGGGTGCTCCTACTTGTCGTTTAGATCATTCTTATTTCATTGACTCATATAGCATAGCATAGTTTTTGATTACTGTCAAAGTAATTATTTCCGACTAACCTTAGCTTCGATTTCCTCGACGATTTGTTTCTTAAACTCATCTATAGAAAGAACAGCTGTCTTTTTCTCTCCATAACGACGAACGTTTACTGCCTTTGACTCGACTTCCTTATCCCCAAGAACTAAAGCATAAGGTATTTTTTTCGTCTGCGCCTCCCGAATCTTATAGCCTAACTTCTCATCCCTAGTATCTATTTCTACCCGGACACCTTCTGCTTGAAGTTCCTCTGCTACCTCTTTAGCATAATCGAGATGGGCGTCGACAGAAACAGGAATCATTTGTACTTGTACCGGTGCTAACCAGGTTGGGAAAGCACCCTTGTATTCTTCGATTAAGTAGGCAACGAAACGTTCCATTGTTGAAACGACACCGCGGTGGATAACGACTGGACGATGGTGTTCTCCATCCTGACCGATATAAGTTAAATCAAACTGCTCTGGCAAGTGGAAGTCAAGTTGAACCGTCGACAACGTTTCATCATGGCCTAAGGCCGTCTTGACTTGTACGTCTAATTTCGGACCGTAGAAAGCTGCTTCACCGATTGCCTCTACATATTCTAAGTTCATTTCATCCATCGTTTCTTTTAACATTCTTTGAGCTTCTTCCCACATCTCATCATTATCGACATACTTTTCTTTATCTTCTGGATCACGATAAGAAAGCCGGAAATAGTAATCGTCAATCGCAAAGTCCTTATACACTCTTTGAATAAGTTCAACGACCCGTTTAAATTCTTCTTTTAATTGATCAGGTCGAGCAAAAATATGGGCGTCATTTAAAGTCATCCCCCGGACCCTTTGAAGACCGGCTAAGGCTCCCGACATTTCATAACGATGCATCAGACCCAGTTCCGCAATACGGACCGGTAGTTGACGATAGCTATACAAATTGTTTTTATAAACCATCATATGGTGTGGACAATTCATCGGGCGTAAAAATAATTCTTCATTTTCCATTTTCATCGGTGGGAACATATCTTCTTGATAATGATCGTAGTGTCCACTTGTCTTATAAAGTTCGGCACTTCCTAGCACCGGCGTATATACATGTTCATAGCCTAGCTTCTCCTCTAGGTCTACGATATAACGCTCAATAATGCGCCGAATGGTCGCCCCTTTCGGCAACCAAATAGGTAAACCTTGGCCGACCTTTTGTGAGATTGTAAACAGTTCTAATTCCTTCCCAAGACGACGATGGTCTCTTTCCTTCCGTTCTTCGAGCAATTGTAAATAAGCCTTTAGTTCTGATTCCTTTTCAAAGGCCGTACCGTATATTCTTTGTAATTGTTTATTTTTACTATCACCGCGCCAGTAGGCCCCTGAGATAGATAACAGTTTAAAGGCTTTAATTTTACTCGTCGACGGTACGTGTACCCCTCGACATAGGTCGAAGAACTCCCCTTGGGTATATATAGAAATTGTCTCTCCTTCAGGAATATCTTCGATTAACTCTAATTTTAAATCGTCCCCAATCGCTTTAAACTTTTCAATCGCTTCTTCTCGACTTACTTCGCTTCGGACGATTTCTAAATTTTCATCAATGATTTTTTTCATCTCTTTTTCTATACGTGGAAGATCCTCAGGTGTAATCGTCTCTTCCATATCAATATCGTAATAAAAGCCTTCTTCAATGACCGGACCGACACCAAACTTAACATCCTTATATAAACGTTTGATCGCCTGCGCCATTAAATGGGCTGTTGAATGTCGCATAATTTCAATTCCTTCTTGATCACGGTAGGTTATTAATTCAACCCTACCGTCCTCTTCTAACGGTGTTCGTAAATCGACTAGTTCTCCATTAAAACGAACGGCAAGGGATTGACGGCGTAAACCCGGAGAAATAGATTGCGCAATATCTTCTCCCGTCGTTCCTTTAGCAAATTTCTTTGTATTTCCATCTGGAAAAGTAATCGTAATCACTGCAGTTCACTCCTTAAATCTCTTCGGTTGCTTTTTATACAAAATAAAAACACCCATCGCCTTGATACGTCAAGGGACGAGTGTTGATCGTGGTTCCACCCTTTTTCTCGATTCTATACGAATCGACTTTATAACTCGGTATCGAGAGTTACTTCGCTACGACTTACTAAACTTTCGGTCATAGAGCTCCTAGGGGGTAATTGCTAGCGTGTAAAGGGGAAAGCTCTCAGCCAAGGCTTCCTTCTCTGTCTTCCACATTTCTAACAATCGTGTCCTACTCATCGCCTTTATTATCGATTTTTGTTTATGACATTATAGCATAGAATTTCCATACAATTCAACGGTTAGCCCTTTACTTCTTATTCTATGTCAAAAAAAGAAGGAGGCTAAGGCGTGTACCATGCATATGAAAAAGATTACTCTTCTACTTTTATCCCCGGAAGTTGAAAGGCATCCTCAGATAAAAAACGCGCCCGTTCTTCGAAGATAGATAAAAGAGTAACAGTTTTTCCTTCGTTTTCATTACGACCATAAATATAAAGTTTTTCAGGTAGTAAAGCAATGATAGGGGAAAGATTCCATTCATGTTCATCTAAGCCAAATAAGTAAAGAGGAGCCTCTGCCATTTTCTTTCTTAAAAAGGAACGATTAAGTAAAGTACCATACTCCGTGTAAAAACGAAAAGGCTCCGCTTGAACGATATGCAAGCTGCGACATTTCGGCGGGGCATGCTGTATATAACGTCGTAGTTTTTCGATAAAATATTGGTATTCTTCCTCCCGCTTCATCTCGTCGATGGCCTCGCCGACGATGTCTATCAATTGTTGGTGGAAGGTTTTAAATTGGAAACGTACGAAAGTCTCGAATTGAATATATATTGAAGTAGGAGCATGGAGCATGAAATGGTCGTGAATATTTTTATATAAATAAGCAAATAAAGAGCGGGCTTTAAACCATTGTTTTACATAACAAGCATCTTGGAGCAAGCAATTCGTATATTCGATAATCCGTTCTATTTCTATAGGATCAGTATAATAATAATGTTCTCTAGCGATTCGTTCAATTTTTAAAGGGAGCTCAACCGTAAGGTAGGCCGAAACGATGTAGGCAAAAAATTCTTCTTTTGCTACTTTTACAGTAATAACAGAAGGATGTCGCTTTGCTTGGTTTAATCCAATAGCTGAGGGAGAGAGTAGGGACGTTAATAAGCGGTAGGTGTCTTTATTATACGTGTGGATTTTATGCAAAAATAATCGACCTCCATCCATAGAAATTAACTATCACTATATCCTATGGATGCTAGGTCGAAAACATGTTATTTTATTCTTGATTACGGTGATTTTCCCCACCTACATGCACCTCAGTACTCACTTGTTTAATCCGTTCCATAATGCGACCCGCCTTAACTTTTTCAATATCACCACGGGTAGTTTTCGCTATGACGACTTCTAATTGTTCCATCGTATAATTAGAAGTAAAAAAGACCGGTAAGTTTTCCATCATACGGTACTGTAAAATAGCTCCGAGAACCTCATCACGGAACCAAGCAGATAGGTTTTCGGCACCGATATCATCGAGCATAAGAACATCTACTTCTTTAAACATATTGACCTTTTCTTGGACACTGTTATCTTCAATACTCCCTTGAATTAAACGAACAAATTCCGGCATATAAATTAAAGTTGTTGAAATATTTAATTGTTGGAGTTCATTAGCAATAACCCCGAGGAAATAAGTTTTTCCAACACCGAAGGGACCTGAAAAATAAATTCCCCGCTTGGGCAAACCTTTTTGTGCCGCCTGTAGAAATTGATCGATTGCTTTAACGGCTTCTGTCCTAGTTGCATCGACATATAAATGTTCCATACTCGCCCGTAAAATTTCCCGCGGCATGTGGATACTTTGAATAAGATTCCGCTTCGCTTCCCTTTTTTCTTCTTGGTGTTTATAGGCACACTTTTCATAAATCAAATGAATATCATTATTTACCACTTGCAATTTCGGCGTTAATCCTTTAACAAGATTTCGACATTCTTGTAAAGATGGACATTGTTCACAATTTTTCGATTGGGTCTTATATTCATATAACCGATTTAGGCGTTTTTCAATCGTTCTTTCTGTTAACTCTGGATGCTCCTGTAAAAATTGTTCAATGGAAGGGTCGGAAAGCACTTCCTGCCGTAAAGCATCATGGCGGGCTTTAAAATCTTTATTTTGTTTGAGCAACTGATCTAAAGTTGTTTGTATTGATTTCATACACTTCATCCCTCTTGTTTTTTCTTATTTACTTCGATACTTTTGCAAAATAGCAAGCATTTCTTTTTCTGCCTCTTTATCCTCTTTTGTCGGTTTAACCGGTGTCGCTTGCTCTTGCTTTCGCTTTTTAAACCAATCGGGAATTACTTCTGTAGTTTTCGAACCTTGCCTTGATTGCTTTTGCTGTTGCGCCGGTGCTTTCGACTGCTGTAGCGCAAATTGTACCGCTTCCCTCGCCGTTTTCAACTGGGCCCGAGACCAGTGACTTGCGACCTTCTCCATGTATGGCCGTGATAGCATCATATTCGTCTTTAAAAGGGTAAAATGAATTAACACATTCATCACCGGCATCGGTAAGCCTTGCTGAATCATAATATCACGAACTAATTTTAAATCTTGTTCCGAGGCTTGATGCCCATCAGATAGGTCTTCGAGTAATTGTTTCGGTGTTATCGTTTCGAATCGTTCTATTAATTGTTCGAACTTTGTTTTCGGTTGTTTAGACTTTGCTTCTTGTTTTGACGGTTGGAAAGTAAGCTTTAGCTCTCCCTTCGGCTCCGCCTTCACATAAAGGTCATGACAGGCCGCCTTTAACTGTTCGATATCCAAGGTATGCTCCTCTGTCAAAGCCCAGAGAATAGCCTTTTCGATTTCATAGGTTTCTAAATCATAAAGATTAGATAGTTGTGTAATGATTCGTTTATTATCTTCCGTAAAAATCTTTGCTAAAGGCAGTTGTCGCTGATGGAAGGATTGTTGCAACATAGAAAAATCTACCTCTCGCAAACGCATCTCTGGCTTAGTAGGGATGCGGGGACTTTTGTCAACGACGGAAGGTTTGACATCAAAAGTTTCAAAAACATCGTGAAAGGAGGCTGTGATTGGTTGTCCCTTTTCCCCCTCTTCCTTCAGGGCATAAAAATTTTGTAATTGTTCAAAACGTTTACTACCTACATGTCGCTCTAACAATTGGGTTAACATATAATCGGTGAAAAACTCTTCAGGACTAAAGGGAGGGAGGAGTTCATAGGTAAACACTTTCCGTTCCTTTTCCATCTTATACGTCCGAAGCAATCCAATACCTTCCAGCTTTAAACGGGCTTCGTAAATCTCCCCTAAAGAGAGGTTAAGATGGTTCATGAGCGTATGGTGGGTTTGATAGACGTCCTGCGTCCCCACTGTTAACTCAGCTTCATGAACCAAAAGTTCATATAAACAGATCGCTTGAATCCCTATTAAAGGTTGGTATAAATGATATAAAGAAGCCTGGTAACGCTCTGGTAAACTCGCCTTCAACAACACACGAAAACCATCGACGGGTAAAAGCTCCCCGATATGCTTCAACCTTGTCCCTCCTTTAGTCATCTTTCTTCGGTCGATTGAGCAATTCTTTCAATTCGTCGAGAAAAATATTAATGTTATCAAACTGCCGGTAAACGGATGCAAACCTTACATAGGCTACCTCATCTACTTCGGATAAACGTTCTAACACCATTTCTCCAATAGCACGGCTTTCCATTTCTGGTTCCTCCGATTGCCGAATCTCCTGCTCCACATCCCGTGCAATCTCTTCAATAGTTTCGATTGGAACCGGACGCTTTTCACAGGCCCGCATGAGACCACGAATAATTTTCTCCCGTTTAAATTCTTGACGCGTACCGTCACGTTTTTTAATGATTAATGGCGCTTCTTCCTTCCTCTCGAATGTACGGAAACGAAAGCCACAGCGTTCGCATTCACGACGCCGTCTGATTTCGTCGCCGTCATCATGGGGCCTTGAGTCCAGGACCCGGGAATGTTTATGGTAGCACTTTGGACATTTCATCGTTCATTTCAACTCCATTTAACTTCTACTTATTTCGTCCTGTTTAGTATCACTATTTTAACACGTTTTACGAAAAATGAACAAACTTGTTCGTTCTGTTATGAAAATAATCCTTCGACTAGACGACGACTAGCAATCGATTCCTTCCTAATCTTATAAAAAAAGATGGTGGATTGTACAAGATACTAATCCACCATCCTCTCTATAGATACTGCTATAAAGACGTATATATGTGCATTATGCTAAAGATGCACCGACAAGTTTCACTAGGTCAACGACTCTCGCAGAATATCCCCATTCGTTATCGTACCATGCAAGAACCTTTACTTTACGGTCCTCGATGACAATAGTAGATAAACCGTCGACAATTGCGGAATATTCATTCGTTGTATAATCAATTGATACTAACGGTTCGTCGCTGTAAGTAAGAATGCCCTTTAAGGAACCTTCTGCCGCTTCTTGGAAAGCCTTGTTCACTTCTTCTACTGTGACATCCTCTTTCACGTCTACAACGAGGTCCACTAATGATACATTCGGTGTAGGTACACGTAAGGCCATGCCGTGTAATTTACCTTTTAAGTGTGGTAAAACTTCCCCTAAAGCCTTCGCTGCACCTGTCGAAGTAGGGATAATAGACTGACCACAAGCTCGAGCACGACGGAGATCCTTATGAGGGTTATCCAGGTTTACCTGGTCGTTTGTATAGGCATGAACGGTCGTCATAAGACCATTTTCTACCGTAAAGGCATCGTCTAGAACTTTAACTACCGGAGCTAAACAGTTTGTCGTACAAGAAGCATTAGAAATAATCACATCTTCTTCTGGATTATAACTGTCATCATTCACTCCTAAAACGATCGTGTTATCGACGTTTTTACCCGGGGCAGTAAGCACTACTTTCTTCGCACCGGCATCTAGGTGACGACTCGCTCCTTCTTTCGAGTTAAAAGCACCAGTTGCTTCAATAACAACGTCGATCTCATGCTCTTTCCATGGTAATTTTTCTGGCTCACGTGAGTTGCAATGTATAATGTCTTGACCATTCACTCGTAATCCTTCTTCAGTAACTTCAATATCCCCTTCAAAGGTACCGTGGATACTATCGTACTTAATTAGGTGAGCTAAAGTCTCTGCTGGATAAGTAGCGTTAATTGCTACAACGTCTAAACTTTCATCTAAAATTGCTTGACGAAATACCATTCGTCCAATTCTTCCAAAGCCATTAATTGCTACGCGAGTTTTCCCCATTACTATATCCTCCCAAATTATGTTACACAGTTATGTATTATAGCCAAGAAACAGTATAGCACATAACCGAAAAAAATGTAGGTTTCGTACTTTTTTCTACAAACTACATCAATTGTTGAACATTTACTTTTATAAGTCAACGAAACTTCTGTTACATTTTTATGTCTTTTTATCGTCCTTGGCTAGTATACCCCAATCGGTTAAAATATCGACAAGTTGCTGTTCAGAAGCTTCAATTGTGCCATTATTATCTATTACTGCATCGGCCCATTTTGCCTTCTCTTTAACATCAATTTGCGACCGAATACGTTGTAAGGCTTCCTTTTCAGAGATAGAATCCCTTTCTAAAATTCTTTGTAATTGTACATCGGGTTCAGTATAGACGACGATAACCTTTTCGACAAAGTGAGTTAACTTGCTTTCATAAAGTAAGGGAATATCGAGAACGACACAAGCTGCGTCTTCCGCAATATAGCGATCCCTTTGGGCTAGCATCTCTTTTCGGATAGCAGGGTGAACGATAGCATTCAAACGTTCTCTTTTGGTATCATCACTAAATACGAGGGCACCGAGCTTTTTTCGATCGAGGCTACGGTCCTCTTGTAATACTTCCTCCCCAAACGCTTCTACAATTTTCCGATAAGCTTCTTTTCCCGGCTCTACGACCTCTCTTGCAATGAGATCCGCATCGATAACCGGGATATTCCTAGCCTGAAACATTTTCGCAATCGTGCTTTTTCCTGTACCGATACTTCCGGTTAAACCAATTACTAATGTCATAGGCTTCCTCCTAGTTTACTATATGTCTTGATTCCCTTAAGAGTGCGCTACTTTTTTTGTTGACAAGTCGGACAAAAATGAGTGCCACGGCCTGCTACCTTTATTTTTTCTATCGAATCCCCGCAGTAAAAACAAGGCTCCCCTTCTTGACCATAGGCATATAATTCCTGCTGGAACATTCCCATTTCACCCTGGCCATCAACATAGGAACGAATCGTCGTTCCACCTAGTTTTATAGCTGCTTCTAGAACGCTTTTTGCATGAGTATAGATACGCTCTACTTCCTCTTTACTTAACGAGTTCGCCCGGCGTTCGGGATGAACTTTAGAAAGAAACAATACTTCATCGGTATAAATATTCCCTAAACCTGAAACAATCGTCTGGTCGAGTAGACAGGCCTTAATCGTCCGGCTTGTCTTCTTGAACCGATTTAATAAATAGTCGAGGGTGTAGGCTTCCTCGAAAGGGTCGGGACCGAGGGTTTGTAACGGTTTCCGTTGTAGTTCTTCCCCGATTGGAAACAAATGCATCGTACCAAATTTACGTACGTCTTCGTAACGTAAATCCGTCCCATCTTTCATGTGAAAGACGATATGAGTATGCTTCGTTAAAGTATCTTCTCGAACTTGTAGCTTATATTTACCTTCCATTCGTAAATGAGAGACGAGGACGTAATCTGTTAAGTAAAATAATAAAAATTTCCCGCGACGGCTAATTCTTTCAATCGTCTCATCGCGTAGTAAGATTCGAAATTCCTCCTCGTCCGGATACTGGACGATGTTCGGCCAATAGACCGAAACATCGTCGATTGTTTTTCCTAAAACAAGCTGAGATAATGTTTTTCGTATCGTTTCTACTTCTGGTAATTCTGGCATTGTCTTAACTTTCTCCTATTCCTACCAAATTATATTTTACGTAGCTTCGTACCAATTTTCCCCATATGTGTAGTCTACTTTTAAAGGAACTTCTAAGCTTACGGTATGTTCCATTACATCGCTCACTAGCTCGATTAAAGCATCTACCTCCTCTTTTGGTGCTTCTAAAATTAGTTCGTCATGAACCTGCATTAGCATAGTAGCTTTTAGACCTTCTTCTTTAAGTCGAGCATGTAAGTCGATCATCGCTTTTTTAATAATATCCGCCGCGCTACCTTGAATAGGTGTGTTCATAGCAGTTCGTTCAGCAAAGCTCCGGACATTAAAGTTACGACTTGTAATTTCAGGTAAGTATCGACGGCGGTTCATAATTGTCGTTACATAGCCTTCGTGTTTCGCCTCTTGGACGATACGGTCCATATATTCCTTTACTTTTGGATAAATCGTAAAGTATTTGTCAATGAAGGCCTTGGCTTCTTTACGTGTAATATTTAAATTCTGAGAAAGTCCGTAATCACTAATACCATAAATAATTCCGAAGTTTACAGCCTTCGCCTGTTCCCTCATGCTCGAGGTCACTTCTTCTAAAGGAACATGGAAAACATCGGCAGCGGTTTGGCGATGAATATCTTTATCTTCTTTGAAAGCAGTAATTAATTTTTCATCACCGGAAATATGGGCTAATACACGCAATTCGATTTGAGAATAATCTGCGGAAAAAAGAACCCAGTCCGGCTTTGACGGAACAAAGGCTTGACGAATCTTCCTTCCTTCCTCTAGACGAATCGGAATGTTTTGTAAATTAGGCTCGACGGAACTTAACCGGCCGGTTTGGGTTAAGGCTTGGTTAAAACGGGTATGGATTTTATCTGTATCTCGATCGACTACCTTAAGTAAGCCCTCTATATAGGTAGACTGCAATTTTCGCAACTGACGGAATAAGAAAATCTTCGGAATGATCTCATGCTTATCCTGAAGCTTCTCTAATACATCGGCAGCGGTTGAATAACCAGTTTTTGTTTTTTTAATGACAGGTAGTTTCAACTTTTCAAATAAAACGACTCCTAGTTGCTTAGGAGAATTAATATTAAAAACTTCTCCCGCTAACTCATGAATTTCTGCTTCAATAGTTCGAATTCTCGTTTCTAATTCTTCTCCCATCGTCTTTAATCGCTCGATATCTACCTGCACCCCGTGATGCTCCATCTCAGCTAAAATCGTCGCTAAAGGAAGCTCTAAGTCGACGAAAAGATCATACTGTTCATTTTCTTTCAAACGCTCGATATACAGATCCTTTAGTTCATAAACAGCTAACGTCTTTCGAGCGACATGATCCGCTACTTCAGTAAAATCTGGAACTTGCAACTTTGCCCCTTTCCCGTATACCTGTTCATTATAACGAAGACTGTCTAGCCCATTACGCTTAGCAATCGCGGGAATTTCTTCATTTTGATCCGCCGGATTAACGATATAGGCTGCCAACATTAAATCGAAGCTTACACCGGCTAAACGTATACCTTCGCGTAGGAGAGCAACTCGATGAGCCTTGACATCGTAGACATACTTTTCCTTCGTTTCATCCTCTAGCCATTCTTTGAACAAATTCGATTCTAAAGCAACTTCTTTAGAAAATATATAGTTTCCTCCTTCATGGGAGAGGCCAATTGCTTCTATAGAAGCTTCATGGTAATTATCCGTTACCATCTCTAAATGTAGAGCCGCTTGATCGCTTAAAATTGCTTCCGTTATATCATCGACAATTTCTACTTCTATTTCTGTTAATTCCTCACTACTACTTTGCGAACCGTCATCAAGGCGCTCTAAAATCTGCCTAAATTCCAATTCCCTTAATAGTTCAAAAATATCGTCGTAGCTATACCCTTTATATTCGAGCTCCTCCTTCTTGATCGTAATTGGCGATTGACGGTTAATCGTTGCTAATTCTTGGCTCATATAAGCGTCATCTTTATGCTTGATTAAATTTTCCTTTAGTTTTTTCCCAGATATTTCATCGATATTAGCATACACGTTATCTAGGCTACCATATTTTTTTAGCAATTTAGTCGCCGTTTTAATTCCCACTCCGGGTACGCCAGGTATATTGTCCGAACTATCTCCCATCAAGGCGATTAAATCAATAATTTGTTCTGAAGATAGCTCCATCTTCTCCATTAAACGCTCTGGCGTATAGGACTCAACTTCACTAATACCACGCTTGGTCACATCGACTGTAACCCGTTCAGAAACAAGTTGAAGTAAGTCTTGATCACCAGAAATAACCTTTACCTCCCAACCATCCTTTTCCGCCTCTTTGGTCAAGGTTCCAATAATATCGTCCGCTTCATATAAGTCGAGTTCATAGTGCGGGATATTAAAAGCTTCTAAAAGCTTACGAGAAAGCGGAAACTGTTCTGAAAGTTCCGGTGGTGTCTTCTGCCGTCCTCCCTTATACTCCTTGTATTGTTCGTGACGGAAAGTCGTTTTTCCAGCATCAAAGGCTACGAGCATATGGGTCGGCTCTTCCTCTTCTAAAATATTGAGTAACATATTTGTAAATCCTAGTAAGGCATTCGTATAGACGCCTTTTTCATTATGCAGTAAAGGAAGGGCGTAAAAAGCCCGGAATAAAATACTATTTCCATCGATTAATACTAGTTTCTTTGTCATACAGATCCTCCTTAGCCATCTGTCACCTATCCGTTTCCTTACTAACTGTTACCTATCTTCTATCAATTTTACCATAAAACTAAAGGAAATAACCGAAAGCTCCTTTGAACAGATAAAAAAACTGTCTAAGGATGCTTAAGTATCCTTAGACAGTTGCTCGCACCTTTGTTTTGGTAAGTAAATAGAAAAAGTTGATCCCTTCCCTACTTCACTTTGTACTTCTATCGTTCCTCGATGCGCTTCGATGATATGTTTCACAATCGCTAAACCTAGCCCCGTTCCTCCCGTTTCTCTGCTTCGATCTTTATTTACCCGATAAAAACGTTCAAATATTCTCGGTAGGGCTTCCTTTTCAATACCAATACCGGTATCTGTGATTTCAATTAAAACTTCCGTCGGCTGATCCTGTACGGAGATAAAAACCTTTCCCCCGGCGGGTGTGTAATTAATCGCATTCATAAAAATATTTAATAAAACTTGTTTTATTTTATCCTTGTCCGCCTCTAAGACCGCCTCGTCATCAATTGATTGCTGTAGCTCGATGGCACCTTGTTTTGCCCGTTGAGTAAAGAGCGGAAGCAATTCGTAAATAAGGTCCTTCACATAAAAGGTTTCAAGATTTAATTGGGGCTCGTCCTTCTCGATTTTCGATAAAATCAATAGGTCGTCGATCAACAATTGAATTCGTTTACTCTCTTTAAAAATAATTTCTAAAAAGTGTTCCCTAGCTTTCTCATCTTCCTGCGCCCCATCAAGTAAAGTTTCCGCAAAACCTCGGATTGAGGTAATCGGGGTTTTTAACTCGTGAGAAACGTTTGCGACAAAATCCTTCCGCATCACTTCAAGTTGTTTGAATTCCGTAATATCGTAAATGACTAAAACAGCGCCTTTTAACATGTTTCTTTCGTTAAATATCGGCGCTCCTACAATTTCATAATAATTGCGTAATTCTTGGGAAGATTTCGTCGAAAATAGCTCCTTCACATGAGCCTCTTGTAAAAAGAGATCTTGGATTACCCGATGAATTTCCTCATTTTCTAACACGTCATAATATAAATATCCTATGTAATCCTCCGTCGACTTACCGAACATCGAAATAAACTTTCGATTGACTAAGTGTATATAACCTTTTTCATCAATAAGTACGAGTCCACTTTCGGAATTTTCAATCACTGTCGACAATTGTTTGGCCTGAATTTGTTCTTGAATCGTTAATTCGCTCAAGTTTCGAGCAAGCTGGTTTATTTTATCACTTAATTCCCCGACGACACCCTTAGAACTACCGGATATACGGGCATGGTAGTTCCCTTTTAGTAATTTATCTACAGTTTTCACGACCTTATCTAAAGGTTTAATATAGGTTTCAAAAGTATATAAAATAATCAGAAAACCTATTAAAAATAAAAAGACGAAGATTGCAATTAACATATAAAGGTTTGTTACAAATGGAGCGAGGACGACTCCCGCTAACAATACGACGAGGAACATAATCAAGCCATAATTCAACACTTGGTTAGAAAATAACTTTCTCAACTTGGATCATCCATTCGATAACCGAAACCCCAAACGGTTTTTATGTATTTTGGTGCCTTCGTATTCTCTTCAATCTTATCCCTTAATCGACTAACCTGCATATCTACCGTACGCGTATCCCCCGCATAATCGTAGCCCCAGACTTTATGAAGCAGTTCCTCCCTAGAAACGATTTCCCCTTTATGTTTGCTTAAATAGGCAAGGACTTCAAATTCCTTTCTTGTTAAATCGAGGAGCTCTTCCTGAATATAAGCGCGAAACCTCTTAGGATAAATCCATAAATCACCGACCCGAAGCACCTCCTCCTCTTCTTTTGAAGGTCGGTTCGTCCGGCGTAAAATCGCTTCGATCCTTGCAATGAGCTCCTTAGGACTAAAAGGTTTCGTCAAATAATCATCTGCCCCCGCTCGAAGACCTGTTATCTTGCTTTCCTCTTCTGACTTAGCCGTTAACATGATAATTGGAACATCATTACCTGTTTTCCGTATCCGCCTGCAAACTTCCAACCCATCAATTTCCGGCAACATTAAATCTAGGACAATGAAGTCTACCTTTTCTTCCTCAACAAGCTTAAGAGCCTCCCGGCCATTATCAGCGACGAGAGTTTCATAGCCCGACTGCTCTAAATTATATTGAATCAAGGTAACGATCGATGCCTCGTCCTCAACAATGAGAATCCTTAGTCCCAATACTACCCCTCACTTTTCATCAATCTTTATGTTTATTTTACAATGAATTGATAGAAAAGTGAAAAAGGAGCTTCCTAGATTGATATCTTTCCTTAACCAAATCGACCTGCAATATAAAGCTCTGTCCTTTCATCTGAAGGGTTGGAGAAAATAGTTTCCGTATCTTCTACTTCAATCATTTCCCCGTCTAGGAAAAAGGCTGTACGATCAGAGATGCGCTGAGCCTGTTGCATGTTATGGGTGACAATGACAATTGTATATTTCTCTTTCAAATGATTAATAAGCTTTTCTACCATCATCGTTGATTTCGGATCTAACGCTGAGGTAGGTTCATCCATTAAAATAACTTCCGGTTCGATTGCCAGACTTCTTGCAATGCATAGCCGCTGTTGTTGACCTCCTGATAATCGATATGCATGGCTGTGTAATCGATCTTTTACTTCATCCCACAAATATGCATCCCGTAAACTCGTTTCCACAATTTCATCTAATAACTGTTTATTTTTTATCCCGTGAATCTTTGGTCCGTAAGCTACATTTTCATAAATAGTTTTAGGAAAAGGATTTGCCTTTTGGAAAATCATACCGACTTGGGTACGCAAAGCTTCTACCTTAACAGAAGGATGAAAAATACTTTGGCCATTATACGTAATCGTCCCTTGGGTACGAACCCCTGGATTTAACTCAATCATCCGGTTTAATGTTTTGAGAAAGGTTGACTTCCCACACCCCGATGGTCCAATGATGGCAGTAACTTCATTTTTATGAATTGTTAGATCAATTCCTTTAAGGGCATGAACATCAGCATAATAGACGTGTAAATCCTTCGTCTCATAGATTGCTTCAGACCTTGCCTTCTTCCCTTCTAATACAGCAAACTGCTTGCTTTCTTCTAACACAGGAACAAACTCTTTCACATTCACTGTCATTTTGATCCCTCTTTCTAATGATTATACTTTTCATAGCGTCTTCGAATTAATACAGCTATGATATTTAAAACGAGCAACAAGCTTAATAAAACGATAATTGTCGCAGCAGCTAAATTAGCATATTCTGCAATTAAAGCAGAATCTAAAGTCCAATAATAAATCTGCATTGGCAAGGTAGTAAACTTATCAAAAATACTCATTGGTAAAGGTAATAACAAGGTAGGGATACCTATAACGACTAAGGGAGCGGTTTCGCCTATTGCCCGGGAAATAGCTAAAATAAAACCGGTCATAATGCTAGGCAGGGCGGCAGGTAGAACAACACTTTGTATTGCTTGACCCTTTGTAGCTCCCATACCATAGGCCGCTTCTACTAAATCAGACGGTATCGCCCGAAGCGCTTCCTGCGCCGTAACAATTGCGATAGGTAAAATAAGAAGGGAAATCGTTAGCCCTCCGGCTAATACGACATTACCTAACCCCATCCCCCGTACAAAAAGCGTTAGGCCTAAAATCCCGTAAACGATGGAGGGTACCCCTGCTAGATTTGCAATATTCAATGATAGGATCTTCTTCAATTTATTTTCCTTCATATAAAATTCTAAATAAATCGCCGTACAGACACCGAATAAAAAGGTAATCGGCGTGACAACAGCCATCAGCCATAGCGTCCCTAAAATTGCTCCTAAAATTCCTGCCGTATTTGGATCCGTCGATAACCTACCCGTTATAAAGTTCCAATTTATTGCTGGAATACCTTCCGTAACAACCCTCACGATTAAAAGAATAAGCATCAATACACTAAAAGCTGTAGCTAACATCGTCACAAACCTTGCCACCAAATCGAGCCAAACTCTAACTTTTCCTCTTCTTTTACTTACTAAAACATCCATATATTCCATTTCAACTACTTCCTTTAATATTTTTCATGCAGTTTATTTGCGATATAATTCGCACACATGTTCATCAATAAAGTAAAGACAAACAAGGTCAAGGCTACAGCATATAAACTATAGTAAAGGGTAGAACCTGCAGGAGCGTCTCCTCCAGTTACTTCAACGATATAGGCCGTCATCGTCTGCATCGACGACATAAGGTCAAAGTTCAATTGTTTAGAACTTCCGCTTGCAATTGTGACGATCATCGTTTCCCCAATAGCTCGAGACAAGGCTAACACTATAGAAGCAACAATCCCTGATAAAGCAGCAGGGAGCACGACTTTTAAAGTTACTTCTAATTTAGAGGAGCCTAAACCTAAGGCTGCTTCCCGTAACCCTTGAGGAACTGCTCGCATCGCATCCTCAGAAAGAGAAGCAACCATAGGAATAATCATCACACCCATAACTAAACCTGGGCTGAGAATATTCGTTGATTCAAGCTCCGGAAATATATGTTGTAATAAGGGGGTTACAAAGGTAAAGGCAAAAAATCCATAAACAATCGTCGGAATACCAGCTAATACTTCAACGGTTGGTTTCAGTACATTCCTTATTTTGTTAGAAGCATATTCACTTAAATAAATCGCCGTTAATAAGCCGATAGGGACGGCAACAGCTAAAGCAATGCCCGTTGCCGTCAATGTACCGACCATCAATGGAACGATACCAAATTGGGGGTTTTGACTCATCGGCTTTAAAACGGTTCCCGTAAAGAACTCTATAAAAGATACTTCACGGAAGAAGTGAAGGGATTCTGATAACAAGATCACGACAATAGTTACCGTTGTGATAAAAGAAGTTGCGGCCATGACTAGTAAAAAGATTGGTAGCATTTTCTCTTTACGATAGATCCATTTTTTTCTCGTTTCTTTTTCTTCAATTAGTTGGCGAACTGAGAGGATGTTTTCTTCACGATTCATGTTATCAGCACCTTTAATTAGTTCTTTAATTCTTCAAGAATTCGTAAACTCTCTTCTACTTCCTCATCCGGTAATGGAGCAAAACCTGTTTCTCCAGCATAATCGTTTAAATTTTCAAAGACGTACTTAGCAAAGTCTAACACTTGTGGTTTCTCCTTCGCATGAGCAACATTTAAATAAGTGAACACTGGACGAGTAAAGTTACCATAAGGACCATCTTCAGCAATCGTGTCTAAAGTTGGCTCTACCGGTCCTTCACCAAAATCTACTTTTACCGCTTGTAAACTATCGGTATTGCTCGCATAGTAGCCGTAACCAAAGAAAGCTATTCCATATTGATCATCTGCGATTAAATTTACTAAAGTAGAGTATTCTTGTTGTAAATTAATATCCTCTTTCAAATCTGCTTCCTCTAAAATATTCTCATAGAAAAACTCATAAGTTCCATGGTTCTCATTAGGACCATATGTATTTATTGGTTCATCGGGCCAATCTTCACGGAGATCAGACCATTTTTCAATAGAACTACTAGCTAGGAAGATTTCCTTTAATTCTTCCTCTGTCATCTCTGTAGCCCAATCGTTATCTTTGTTAATGACGAAGGTTAATCCATCAAGGGCTACTTTAAACTCTTCTACTTCTAAATTTAAGTCCTCTGCTAGAGCTTGTTCTTCGTCTTTTATTTCTCTTGAAGCATTGTTAAAATCCGTTCCATTTTCAACTAAAAACTTCTTAAATCCAGCGCTCGTTCCCGAACGACTCACTTCTACCGATACTTCCTGACCCTCATTAACCATATATTCCTCTGCAAGCTTTGCCATCAAAGGATATACGGTTCCAGAACCATCGATTACTACATCACCAGAAAGGTTTTCGCTCTGGTCTTCCCCGTCCTTTCCTCCTTCTGTAGCAGCCTCCTCGTCACTTTCCTGACAACCAACAGCAATAACAAATAATGAAGCTAAAATACAAGCAAATAAAAACTTTCTCAACTTCATAACCATCCTCCTAAACCTTAATTTTTACTACATGTTAAGTATAAAAAAGACTTGTAAATCCTATATGTAAAGGATGTTAAAGAATTGTAAATTTCCTTTCAAAATTGTAAAGGCTAGTTTCTTAGCCAAGTAAGTCTATTTATTTTAACTTGTTATAGATTAGGATAATTTATAAAAGGATAAGTATGAACAAAAAAATGCATGGAGTAAAGACTAAGTTTACTCCATGCATTTAAAGATTTTACCCACACCCTTACATAGGGGATGTAATTTTATATCCAAAACCGTGTACCGTTTGGATATATTTTGGTTGTGTATTATCTTCCTCTATTTTCTGACGCAATCTCGCAATATGCACATCGACAATCCTTGTATCGCCAGCTACTTCATAATCCCAAACTTCATTTAATAATTGCTCCCGAGAAAGAACGAGCTCTTTATGGCGCATTAAATATATTAATAATTCATATTCCTTCCGCGTTAACTTTAATTGTTCCTCTCGTAAATAAACTTCAAACTTCTCTGGAAAGGCCTTTAGTTCCCCTACCGTTACACTTTCTTCTTCCGATTGACTAGCTTGTTGTGCCTCAGCACGTCGTAGCAAGGCTTGAATTCTCGCCACTAATTCCCTTGGACTAAAGGGCTTTGTCATATAATCATCGGCACCACTATTTAATCCTTTAATCATATCTTCCTCTTGATTAAGAGCAGTGATCATTAATATCGGTGTCAAGGCTTGTTCATTTCGAATGTACTTACATACTTGGATTCCATCTATTTCCGGTAACATCACATCTAAAATAATTAAATCATAGCTTTTCTGATTTACCTTTTGGATCGCCTCGAGTCCATTAGAAGCGACATCAGTTTTAAAATGATGTTGTTGCAAATTATATTGCAGTAGGGTAACAATCGACGGTTCATCTTCTACAATTAATACTGTTCGCTCCAAACTACCTCTCCTTTTCCTTGAAAATGTCCCTTTACCTATATTTTAAAGAGAATAAAAGAAAAGGGAACAGGAGTATTGTAAAATATCTGTAAATTTTTTCTACTTTTTGTTAAACTGCTAATTTTAAAAGTGTTAAGATTGAAAGACTTGAGTAATATAATAGCAGAGAAACTTCTAAAATATAAAACCGTAGATAGACCTTCTGTCCATCTACGGTTGTATGAGCTTAATGATAAGATAATAGTTTTAAAACCTTAATAACCGATGCAGCTGACTTCTCTAATGCTTTTTGCTCTTGATCGTTTAAATCTAATTCGATTACTTTTTCGATACCCTTTCCACCAAGGATAACCGGGACTCCAAAATATAAATCCGACAGCCCATATTGACCTTCTAAATAGGCAATGGCGGGTAAAATTCGCCGTTGATCCTTTAAAATTGCCTCAGCCATTTCTACTAAGGCAGCCGATGGTGCATAGTAGGCACTTCCGTTACCTAAAAGGCCGACGATTTCACCGCCCCCTTTGCGTGTCCGTTCTATAATCGCATCGAGACGGTCTTGATCAATTAGGCTTTCAACTGGTATCCCTCCTACTGCAGAATAACGCGTAAGAGGAACCATATCATCACCATGACCACCCAATACAAAGCCTGTTACATCTTTTACAGAAACGTTTAATTCCTCTGCAATGAAAGTTCTAAAACGGGCGGTGTCGAGAACGCCCGATTGGCCAATGACCCTTTCCTTTGGGAAACCCGTTTCCTTATACATCGTGTAGGTCATCGCATCGACAGGATTCGACAACACAAGAACATAAGCGTCTTTAGCGTAGGTTTTAATCTCCTTCGCAACCGACTTAATAATATCTGCATTTGTCGTCACTAAATCATCGCGGCTCATTCCCGGGCGACGAGCAATCCCTGCCGTTACAATTACGAGATCTGATCCTTCTATTTCTTTGTAATTAGAAGTTCCGGTAATCGATACGTCGTAGCCAAAAATTGGTGTCGACTGTAACATATCAAGGGCCTTTCCCTTTGTCGGTTTTTCTACTTCTGGTAGATCTACTAGGACGATGTCACCTAATTCCTTTTGAGCAAGCATTAGAGCGGTCGTCGTTCCGGTAAAACCGGAACCGACGATCGATATCTTTTTACGTTTCATATCTTACCTACCGCCCTTTTTTATCGCTTATATTATCCCATGTTCTTAATTAATTCGTCACCGAACTCAGAGCATTTTACTTCTTTAGCATTATCCATTAAACGTGCGAAATCATAAGTAACGACTTTAGATGCAATCGTTTTGTTCATTGATTCTGTAATAAGATCTGCTGCTTCGTGCCAACCCATATATTCTAACATAAGCACTCCTGATAAAATAACAGAGGATGGGTTTACCTTATCTAAGCCTGCATATTTTGGAGCTGTACCGTGGGTAGCTTCAAAAATAGCATGGCCAGTATCGTAGTTAATGTTTGCACCTGGTGCGATACCAATTCCACCAACTTGAGCGGCTAAAGCGTCAGAAATATAGTCACCGTTTAAGTTCATTGTTACAACAACATCGAACTCTGCAGGACGAGTTAAAATTTGTTGTAAGAAAATGTCAGCAATCGCGTCTTTAACGATGATTTTTCCTGCCTTTTCCGCTTCTTCTTGAGCCTTATTAGCTGCTTCTTTACCTTCTTTTTCAGCGATACGATCGTACTCTGCCCATGTGAACACTTTATCAGCAAACTCTTCTTCTGCTACTTCATAACCCCATTCCTTAAAGGCACCTTCTGTAAACTTCATAATGTTACCTTTATGAACGATAGTTACACTATCACGGTTTTCATCGATAGCATACTGGATTGCTGCACGAACAAGACGCTTCGTACCCTCTTCAGAAATAGGTTTGATACCAATTCCAGAAGTTTCTGGGAAACGAATGTTTGTCACACCCATCTCTTCCTGTAAGAAGTCAATAACTTTTTTCGCTTCTGGTGTTCCTTGTTTCCATTCGATTCCAGCATAAATATCTTCAGTGTTTTCACGAAATACGACCATGTCGACTAACTCAGGATGTTTAACCGGTGATGGTACTCCATCATAGTGCTTCACTGGTCGTAAGCAATTATAGAGGTCTAACTCTTGACGGAGGGCAACGTTTAATGAACGAAATCCACCGCCAACTGGTGTCGTAAGAGGTCCTTTGATAGCTACTTTATATTCTTCGATAATATCTAGTGTTTCTTGTGGTAACCATTCGCCTGTTTCATTATAAGCCTTTTCCCCTGCTAAAACTTCTTTCCATTGGATTTTACGTTTACCATCATAGGCTTTCTCTACCGCTGCATCGAGTACACGGCTCGCTGCTGCCCAAATGTCAGGTCCTGTTCCATCTCCTTCAATAAATGGAATTACTGGTTGATCAGGTACGTTCAACTTCCCATTTTCTATTGTGATTTTATTAGTCATTCTATAATACCTCCTAAAAATAATAAGCGAAGATTATTTGAGAAAACATTCACAAAGATACACTACAAGACTGTACACTAGCAACGATTCTTTTTCTCTTTGATCGTATTCTACGATTAACCAACTTTTAGTATAACATAACTTTTATTATCTTTGGTGTGAAACCTTCCGGATGACGCAACTAGACGACAAAGGATTCATGTAGTCTTCGTCAATCAAATATATTTTTTATCAAACGAATAGCCGGTAAAACCGGCTATTCATTTGCACATCAACTTCAACTATACACCGATTATCGCTTTTCAATTGGGACGTATTCACGTAAAGAAGGTCCTGTATAATCGGCACGTGGACGAATGAGACGGTTATTGTCATATTGTTCTAAGATGTGAGCTAACCATCCTGACATACGGCTCACCGCAAAAATAGGTGTAAAGAGATCATGGTCAATTCCTAAACTATGATAAACAGAAGCTGAGTAGAAATCGACGTTAGCAGGTAAGCCTTTTTCTTCCTTAATAAATTCTTCGATTTTCACAGACATTCGATACCATTTTTCTTCGCCACGTAACTTTGTCAATTCACGAGACATTTCTTTTAAGAATTTTGCTCGAGGGTCTCCTTTACGATAAACCCGGTGACCCATTCCCATAATCTTTTCTTTTTTCGCTAATTTTTCCTTTACATAAGGGATAGCGTTTTCTTCTTCGCCAATCTCTGTCAACATAGCCATTACTTGCTCGTTCGCCCCACCATGTAAAGGCCCCTTTAGAGCAGCGATTGCCGAAGTAATTCCTGAATATACGTCAGATAAAGTTGCTACGCATACTCGGGCAGTAAATGTAGATGCGTTTAATTCATGGTCAGCATGTAAAACTAGTGCCTTATCGATCGCTTCTACTTCAATAGGTTCAGCTTCTTTACCATTTAACATGTATAAGAAGTTCTCCGCAAAAGTTAAATCCTTACGTGGTTTTACTGGTTCTTTACCCTGACGGAGGCGTGAGAAAGCCGTTACAATTGTAGCCACTCGAGCCTGTAGACGAATCGCTTTACGCTTGTTCGCTTCTGGGTCCATCACTTCTGCTTCTTCGTCATAGAGACCAAGTAAGGAAATGGCTGTACGTAAAGCTGCCATTGGATGCACCGATTTTAAATCGTATGACTTCAAATGATCGATTACAGCTTCCGGCACTTCCATTTCGTTCGCTAACTGCGTACGAAGTTCGTTTAACTGTGCTTCATTTGGGAGCTCTCGATTCCATAGCAAATAGATGACTTCTTCAAAGGATGCATGTTCAGCTAGGTCGTCTATTCTATACCCTGCGTAAGCTAGCTGGTCATCAATAATCGAACAGATTGATGATTCAGTAGCGACAACTCCTTCAAGTCCTTTTGTTGCTGTCATATCTTATCTCTCCTTTTTAAATTAAACTCAAACTACATGAATATATATAAATAAAATCTCTTTATCTCTAAAAGGTATTATATAGGATTTTGACAATAAAGTGAATTGAAAGGTATTCGTTAAAAAAGTTTCCTAGTTATTTGCTACTCTTTTTTATTCTAGGCTTCTATTCTTTTTCCCTCTTTCATATAACATAAACAGATTACTTCAAGCGGGGGAGTATATATGGACAAGTCTTGGAAAGAGCAAGTTCGGCGCCTAGCGTTCATTGTTAGCTTGCTCGCAATTTTTATCGGATTAACCTATCTCGCCATCGTTTATTTCTTTCCTTTTCTATTCGCTACTCTTATTAGCTTTCTTCTGCAACCCTTTGTCAATTATTTAACTTCTAAATGGCGAATCACTCGAGGTCCGGCTAGTCTAATGGTTCTTTTTTCTTTTTCTGTACTTGCTCTTTTTCTTTCTTTCTTTGTCCTTAAGCAACTATACGAAGAACTAGGACAACTTTTACAACACATTCCTTATTACATTCAAGAGTTACATTTTCTTTTAATTCATGTAGAACGTACAATTGCCCTTCCTATTCTCGAAAGATTACAATTAATCTTTCCCTTCATCCACTTTGACGATTCTTTAAGTAGCTTACTAATTGATAAAATAAGGGCCAATCTTTCTATTTTTTTACAAGAAGGGATAAAGAAAATTACGACGGTCTTAACTTCCTTTATTCATCTAGCCATCATTTTTCTTTTCGTCTTACTTACTACTTATTTTATGACGAAGGATTATGAAAAAATTACCCGTTTTATACAACCGCTAATCCCAAAGCCTATCTTTCTTTTATTTCTACATATTAAACGAGCAACGAAACGGTCGATTGTCGGTCTCCTTAAAGTACAAGTCATCCTAGCTCTTATAACTGGAGGAATTGCTTATTTATATTTACTAGTCTTCCGCTTTGAACATCCTTTGATCGTGGCCCTTATACTTATGATTCTCGAACTTCTGCCTTATTTAGGAATTGGTCTCTTCTTACTTCCTTGGATTCTCTTTCTCTTTTTGACTGGAAACTATGTTGCTACGATTTTAATCGCTTCCTTGTATATTGCTTTACTAATATTAAGGCAAATAATAGAGCCGAAGCTCCTTGCAGGAAACCTCGGCTTACATCCACTCGTTACGATCTTTATTCTTTTTTTAAGTATGAAATTCTTTGGAGCTATAGGTCTGTTTTTAACACCTATACTCCTTGTCTTCGTAAGCAGTTTATACCATGCTGACGTTTTTCGCTTGTTATATCACTATGTTTATTACGGACGGTTCTAAGGATCCTTTTACCATTTACGAAATATTATCTTGCCGTTCGAAATTTGTTTAGCGATATAATACTTTAATAGGGAGCGAAAAGGTTTCCTCGTTAAAGGAAATAAAATTAAAAAGCCAATTACATCTGTGAAAAAGCCCGGGGTAATAATTAATACAGCACCGATTAAAATACAGATTCCATCAAAGATTTCATCCTTGGGAATTTCTCCCCGCATAATCGATTCTTGCGCCCGACGCCAAGTCTCTACCCCTTCAAATCGAACGATCAAACTTCCTAATACCCCGGTAAGGATAATAAGTAAAAACACCGAAAGGGCACCTATATGACTCCCAGTCCATATAAATAAGGCAATTTCAATCGCTGGAACAACGATAAAAAGAAGTAACAACCAAACAGTCAAGATACATCACCTTTCTTCTTACGAAAAAGCACTCGTCCTTTACAAGACACTGGCATAGCCTTGGTGAATATTTCCCGTACCGCCGTCGATGGTAATCGGTTCGTTATCAGGTATTTTTTCATAGTCCTTGACGCCGACGACAACGGGAACGCCTAGACTCAAACCGATTACAGCTGCATGGGAGGTGATTCCCCCTTCTCCTGCTACAATTCCTCCTGCTTTACGAATAGCAGGAATCATGTCTTTATTTGTTGAAGCAGTAACAATAATATCGCCCTCTTTTACACGACGATTCGCTTCTTCAGCATCCTTTACGACAACGGCCCGTC
This sequence comes from uncultured Pseudogracilibacillus sp., assembly GCA_937974845.1. GTDB lineage: Bacteria > Bacillota > Bacilli > Bacillales > Amphibacillaceae > Pseudogracilibacillus. The sequence continues at coordinate 31,211 of CALJVC010000047.1, forward strand.
CATAAGCATAATGACGACCGATGCCGATTCCTTTAGTAATGACATTTCCTATCACATGGACCTTTAACATGTTTGTCGTTCCACTAACACCAACTGGAACACCAGCGGTAATAATTACTTTGGCCCCCCGCTCAAAGAGCTTCGTCTCCAATCCTTTATTAACGGCGATATCTAACAATTCATCCGTCGAGCTAGCCCCTTCACTTAACACCGGATAGACACCCCACACGAGGGTTAAACGCCGTAACACTTCTTTAGTAAAGGTGATGGCAATGATTGGTACATTTGGCCGATATTTCGCTGCCATTCGAGCAGAGTGGCCGCTTTCTGTAGGGGTAATAATAGCACTCACATCTAAATTGGCCGCAACATTCGTTACCGATTGACTAATCGCATCGGTAATTGTGATCACTTCCAGCTTACTCTGCTTACGGAATAAAGTTTCCCGGTCGATCGCCGGTTCTACTTTTATTGCGATTTCATTCATCATCTTTACTGCTTCTACAGGAAACTTACCGGCAGCCGTTTCACCCGACAACATAATTGCATCTGTACCATCTAAGATCGCATTGGCCACGTCAGAAGCTTCTGCCCTTGTCGGACGGGGATCCCATTGCATGGAATCGAGCATTTGGGTCGCTGTAATAACAGGTTTACCTACTAAATTACACCGTTCAATTAAATCCTTTTGGACAAGAGGAACTTCTTCAGGTGGAATCTCGACGCCTAAATCTCCCCTAGCCACCATAATACCGTAACTCGCTTTTAAAATTTTATCGAACTGTTCTACACCCCGACGGTTTTCAATCTTAGAAATAATCTGTATTTGCTCTCCACCGTTTTGATCTAGCATCTTTCGAATCATGATAACATCTTCCTGATCTTGAACGAAAGAGGCCGCGATAAAGTCGACACCTTGTTCAATCCCAAACAAAATATCCTTTTTATCCTTTTCGGTTAGGGCAGGTAAATTCACATGGGCTTCGGGTATATTGACGCCTTTTTTATCCTTGATGACTCCGCTATTTAAGACCTTTGCCTGTATTTCCTTCTTGGAGATATCGATAGCTTCTACCCGTAATTGGATAAGTCCATCGTCGAGGGATATAATCGACCCTTCTCTTACATCATAAATCAACCCTTCATGCGTAACAGAAAAGCGCTCCTTCGTGCCGACAATATCATCCATAACAATAAAAACGGTATCGCCTTCAGATAAAGTCGCTTCACCATCTTTAAAAGAACGGGTACGAATCTCTGGTCCTTGTAAATCAATCAAGATGGATACAGGGGTATCGAGTTCTTCAGAAACTTGCCGAATCCTTTTGATCCTTTCTTCATGCTCCTCATAATTACCGTGTGAGAAATTTAGCCGAGCGACGTCCATTCCCTGAATTACTAGTTCTTTTAAAATATCATAATCTTCAGATGCTGGTCCGATAGTACAAACAATTTTCGTTTTCCTCACTCTTTTCCCTCCTATATGTTTAATAAGATAAATCTTTAGATAAACGATATAATCTATCGTCGATTGTATGGTTTGCTTGTAGGATTGTTTCGATCGGCTGAGCAATCGGTTCATTTTGTCGATAGCCTACAATTTTTCCATTTTCTTTCTTCTCGATTAAATCTATAGCCATTCCTCCTAGTGTACTTGCCAACACCCGATCCCGGGCAGAAGGTGAACCGCCCCGTTGAACATGGCCTAATACCGTCACTCTCGTTTCATCACCTGTAGCCTTTTCAATTTCTTTCGCATAGCTTTTACCGTCACCTACCCCTTCGGCTAAGACGATGATACTATGCTTTTTGCCACGTTTTCTTGCACTTTTCAAACGTTCAACGACTTCATCAAAGGAGGTTTTCTTTTCAGGAATAATAATACTTTCAGCCCCTGCAGCTAAACCAGCGTACAAAGCTAGGTCTCCTGCATCTCTTCCCATTACTTCAACAACATAGGTTCGTTCATGGGACGTAGCCGTGTCACGAATCTTATCCACTGACTCAATTACAGTATTTAAAGCCGTATCGAAGCCTATCGTATAATCTATTCCATAAATATCATTATCGATTGTCGCAGGCACACCAACGACTGAAATACCATACTTCATCAAACTTTGGGCTCCGCGAATAGAACCATCGCCTCCGATGACAACCAAGTATGTAATGCCGTGTTTCTTTAACTGCTCGACTGCCTGTGCTTGTCCTTCTTCAGTTCGAAAAGCTTCGCTTCTTGCAGAATATAAAAAGGTCCCTCCCCGATGGATAATATCGCCAACGGTTCCTACTTCCATCGGCTTAATGATTCCATTAATTAATCCTTCATAACCATAATAAATACCATAAACTTGATAACCCTTCGCAATCCCCTTTCGTACGACAGCCCGAATCGCCGCATTCATTCCAGGGGCATCTCCTCCACTTGTCAATACTCCTATTTTCTCCATTTTAACACCTCACTATAACGATTATTGCTAACTTATTTCTTCTAAATAGCTAGGAATGTGTTCGACTGTTTTATAAATACACTATACAATTTATAAATAAAACGACGAAAAGGTTGACATCAGTCAACCTTTCCCTACTCCTCAATAAAGACACCTATTTGGCTATATTTTTGCCAACGATCTTCTAAAAGTTCCTCAGCACTATAATTGGCGTAGTGTAAAAGAGATTTCGTTAATACTTCGTCCATATATTTAGCCTGTTTCGTTACGTCCCGATGGGCGCCTCCAAGAGGCTCAGGAATAATCTCGTCGATAATATTTAAGGCCTTTAAGTCTTGGGCCGTAATCCGTAAAGACTCCGCTGCCTTCTCCGATTCTTTTGCATCCTTCCATAAAATCGATGCCGCCCCTTCTGGTGAGATGACGGAATATGTAGAGTTCTCTAACATATGAATATGGTTACCGATGCCTAGAGCTAGGGCACCACCGCTTCCTCCTTCACCGATGACGATGGAGATAATTGGAACGGTTAAACCAGACATTTCTTTTAGATTATACGCAATCGCCTCGCTTTGCCCTCTTTCTTCCGCCTCTCTTCCCGGTTCTGCACCCTTTGTATCAATAAAGGTAACGATTGGTCGACGATGTTTTTCAGCCAATCTCATATGACGCATTGCCTTCCGATAGCCTTCAGGGTGGGGCATACCAAAATTACGGGCGATGTTTTCCTTTGTATTTTTACCCCGTTGATGGCCGACGACGGTAATCGGGTTGCCATGATAATTAGCTATTCCACAAATAATAGCTTGGTCATCGGCATAGAAGCGATCACCATGAAATTCGATGAAGTCATCGAAAAGGAGTTGAATGTAATCGAGGGTCGTCGGGCGTAATTGATGGCGGGCTATTTGCACCCGATTCCAGGGGCGTAAGTTTGTATAAATATCTTTTTCTAAATGAGCTAGACGTTTTTCTAAGGTTGCGATTTCTTCTTCCAAATTAATGTTGCTATCTACGGATACTTTTTTTAACTCGTTAATTTGTTCACGTAAATTGTATATCGGCTTTTCAAAGTCTAGTACATGTCTCATACTTCATCGCCTCCTTCTAAGGTAAAAAAAGGCTTCGCCTCATTTCCATCCCGTTGGTGCATGCGAACTAAGGTACTTAATAAATCGCGCATTTCATGGCGATGGACGATTCGATCGAGTTGTCCATGTTTAAATAAAAATTCTGCCGTTTGGAAGTCCTTCGGCAACTTTTCCCTCGTCGTTTGTTCGATCACTCGACGACCGGCAAAACCTATCAATGCCTTCGGTTCAGCAAAGTTGTAATCGCCTAGGGAGGCAAAGCTTGCGGTTACCCCGCCTGTCGTAGGGTGGGTCATTACCGAAATCATAAAACCACCGTCATCTGAAAAACGTTTGATAGCCATAGAGGTTTTGGCCATTTGCATTAGGCTAAGGACACCTTCCTGCATCCGGGCACCGCCACTAGCAGTAAATATAATAAACGGTAACTTCTCTTTTCGAGCCCGTTCAATTGCTCGGGTTATTTTTTCTCCGACAACCGACCCCATACTTCCCATCCGAAAACGAGAGTCCATCACAGCGATTGCTACATCGACACCATGTAGCTTACCTTTTCCTGTTACGACCGCTTCTTTCAACTTCGTCTTCTCTTGGTCTTGTTCAATTTTTTCCATATAGTCCGGGAAATGTAATGGGTTCGTTGTGAGTAAGTTTGTGTCCCATTCTACGAAGCTATCTTCATCGAGGAGTCGTTTAATTCGTTTGCGGGCACGCATATGATGGTGGAAGTCACAATTAGGACAAACGAATAAATTTTTTTCCATTTCTTTTCGATAATATATTTCATTACAGTTTTCACACTTTGTCATTAACCCTGCCGGAATATCCTGTTTCGCTTTTTCATCAGGAATAACTTTTCCGTTCTTTTCACGGGAGAAAATACGTTTAAACAAGGATGTCCCCTCCTTTAACGCTTGCGTTCACTTTAATTATCAATGGTTCACGCACCATTTCTAAATATTTATAAATAATCATCCCAATTTTAACTATACTTTAAAAGCTGTTAAATTTCTACTAATTGTCTATAAAAAAAGAGTGAACCACCCTATTTATATGCGAGGTTTCACTCTTTTTTTCAATCATTTTATGACAAACTGCTGAGCCGACGGGTTTTTTCAGCGATTTCTTCCGGATCCGGTTGGATACGAGCAACACCGGAATCTATTGCTGCTTGGGCAACATGTTTAGCTACAGCAGGTGCTACTCGCGGATCAAAAGGAGCTGGAATGACGTACTCTTCGCTAAGTTCGTCCTCAGAAATAAGAGATGCAATAGCTTCTACGGCGGCCCTTTTCATTTGTTCATTTATCCGAGTTGCTCGAACATCTAAGGCACCGCGGAAGATCCCCGGAAAGGCGAGGACGTTATTGACTTGGTTTGGATAGTCTGACCGGCCAGTTCCGATAACTTTCGCTCCTGCTTCCTTTGCTTCTTCAGGTGTAATTTCCGGCTCTGGGTTAGCCATAGCAAAAACAATCGGATCCCGATTCATCTTCCGAACCATCTCTTGTGTAAGCGCTCCGCCAACCGAGACCCCGATAAACACATCGGCCCCTTCTATTACATCCTCTAAAGAGCCTTTCAACCGTTTAGGATTCGTTTTTTTCGCAACAATTTCCTTAACTGCATTCATCCGTCTTGGACGACCATCATAAATGGCTCCCTGGGAATCGCACATAATAATTTCCTTTACACCGAAGTTCTCAAGAAGGCGGATGATTGCTATACCTGCTGCTCCAGCACCATTTGCTACTACTTTAATCTCATTGAAGGATTTCCCAACTAACTTCAAAGCATTCATTAAACCTGCTACCGTTACAATCGCTGTCCCATGTTGATCATCATGAAAAATAGGAATACGCGTTTCTTTTTTTAGTCTTTCTTCGATGATAAAGCAATTAGGAGCAGCAATATCCTCAAGGTTGATTCCTCCAAAGGTCGGTTCAAGCAATTTGACTGTACGAACAATTTCATCGATATCTTTTGTATTTAAGCAAATTGGAAAGGCGTCGACCCCAGCAAAGGATTTAAACAAAACAGCCTTTCCTTCCATAACGGGTAGAGCTGCTTCTGCCCCGATATCACCGAGACCTAAAACGGCTGTTCCATCACTAACTACTGCTACGGTATTTCCACGCATTGTGTAATCGTAAGACTTCCTTGGATTAGCGTGAATTTCCTTACAAGGCTCCGCTACACCGGGGGAATAGGCTAAGCTTAAGTCCTCGGCATTCCGTAGAGGAACCTTCGATTGAATCTCTATTTTACCTTTATTAATACGGTGCATATGCAATGCTTCATCTCTTAACTTTGACATTCCTTCCTATCTCCTTTACTTCTATGACAACCTGCTATGTTCCCTTCATCTACTTCCGTTAAAATAGTGTACACCTTGTCCTTTTTACTATTCTTAGACAAATTGGAATTTGATTGAATTATCGGAATTTTCTGATGAAGATATAAGGGGAACATGGTAGGTTATTTTTACTCCCCTAAATTTTATATTTTACGTTTAATCATATAATTTTTATCATGTAAATACAACATTTTTAATCCCGAAATGATATATTAATTGATCCCGACAGGCATCGTTAAAGTTCAAGTTATATTGTTTGCTTAATTTATACGTCTCCTTCGTTTCCGCATCATGGACGATGACCCGGACCTCCCCGGGATACTGCCCTGCTATAGTTCGCAAAATTTCTTTACTCTTGCTCCGTTGTTTCCTTTCTACTCGTAAAAAAAGAATTCCCTTTGCTTCTTCGACTTCTTTCAAGGAAAAACCTTTAACCCTTTGTAAAATTAATTGGCGTTTTCCTTGTCGTTCTGATATTTTTGCCTGTATTTGATAAAATTGATTTTCTTCAAAAAAAGGATGGATATCCCGCCATAGGTTTGAAAAAATCACCGATTCGATTTCACCAGTTTCATCCGTCAAGGTAGAAAAAGCCATCGAATCACCTCTGCGGGTACGTATTTTATGGATCCTTTGTACATGCACAATTAGTTCAACGATACGACCGAGAGGAAGTTGATGCAAGGTCTCAATTGTACGAAAGCCTCGGTGAGTAAGCATCCCCCGCCTTTCCTTTAATGGATGGGTCGATACATAGGTTCCTAATAGTTCCTGCTCATCGGTAAGACGGTCCATTATCGAAAAGTCTTCCATTTCTACATAGGCTGGTTTCATTTGTAAGGAAGTTTCAAATAAACTTCCTTCCTGGGCATCACCAAACAATTCAGCCCGTTCAAGAGCTGGCGTAATTGAAGCCAATAAACTAGCCCGATTGTCGTATATATCATCAAAGGCTCCCGCGAGAATTAAGGTTTCTAAAAGGTTTCGTTTGATCTTGACTCTTTGAACAAAATCAAACAAACTCTCAAAAGGACCTTCTTTTCTTTGTTCAAGGATCTGTCGAACAGATTCATACCCAACTCCTTTAATAGCTACAAGACCGAAGCGAATATTTTTTCCTTCAACTGTAAAGCTTGCATAACTATGGTTCACAGAAGGAGGAAGTAGAGAAATTCCAAAACGTTTCGCTTCTTGAATATAACGACTTCTTTTTTTATAATCTTGCGAAACCGAGGTCGTTAATAATTCAGCAAAGAAGTGCGCTGGAAAATTAGCTTTTAAATAGGCAAGTGTGTAAGCTACTTTACTATATGCAACCGAATGGCTCTTGTTGAAGCCATAATCAGCAAATTTCTCAATCCACTCAAAAAGTTGGTTGGCAACGGATTGAGGATATCCATTCCGTAAACAACCTTGAAGAAAACGCTGCCGTTGACTTTCAATTTCAGAACGATTTTTCGTACTAATGGCCCGTCGTAAAAGATCCGCCTCTCCTAAAGAGAAAGATGCAAAACGATGGGCTACTTGCATAATCTGTTCTTGATAAACAAGGACACCATAGGTCTCTTTTAAAATTGGCTCAAGATCAGGATGTAAGTATGTAACGGACTCTTGGCCATGCTTTCTGCGAGTATACGTGTCGATCTGTTGCATCGGACCTGGTCGATAAAGGGCGTTGAGGGCTACTAAATCATCTAAGCTCGAAGGGCGCACCTTTTGCAACATTCGTTTCATCCCATCGGATTCAAATTGGAAAACCCCATTCGTCTCTCCCCTTTGTAACAAGCGGAAGGTCGCTGGATCTGACCAGTCAATTGTATCTAGGGAGAAAGGCTTTTGGGTTTTCTTTTCAATCGAAGCAACAATCCGTTCGATTAACGTAAGGTTTCTTAAACCTAGTAAGTCCATTTTTAATAGCCCAATGGATTCTAAATCATCCATCGCATACTGAGTTACATACATCGAAGCACTACCCTTTGTTAAAGGTACATCTAACCGTAAGGGGCGACTACCGATTACGATACCTGCAGCATGGATAGACATATGCCGAGGCAAACCCTCTAATTGTAAAGCAACGGAAAATAACGTTCGAAGTCGATTGGATTGTTTAATGTAATCCACTAGCTCCTTTTGACGCTTAACAATCCTAGCAAGCCCTTCTGATCCTTCTGTAGGAATATGACGTAAGATATAGGTTTGATCGGCCTCGTCTATTTCCATAACTTTCATAACCTCACGTAAAATAGAACGAGCTTGAAAGGTGCCAAAAGTAATAATTTGCGCTACATAGTCTTCACCATATTTATCGCGTACATAAGCAATAACCTCATCCCGACGTCGATCGGAAAAGTCAATATCTATATCAGGCATCGAAACCCTTTCCGGATTTAAAAAGCGCTCGAAAAGTAAATTGTATTTAAGTGGATCCACATCCGTTATTCCAAGTAAGTAGGCTACGATGGAACCAGCGGCTGAACCCCTTCCTGGACCAACAGCAATTTGTTTCTTTTTAGCAAATTGAACGAAGTCATGGACGATTAAAAAATAATCGGAAAAACCTAGCCGGTCAATTACCTCTAATTCATATGTTAAACGTGCTTTTGCCTCCCCATGATCTTCGCCATATTTATCTTCCAAGGCTCGATAACAAAGATTGGCTAAATATTCTCCAGCCGACTCCTCCTTTTCCAAAGGAAAGCTTGGTAAATGAAGCTGGTCGAAGGAAAAGGTAACATGACAACTTTCAGCCAAGCGTTCCGTCATCTGTAAAGGTAGAGGCCAAGCTTCAAAGGCTTCTTTCATTTCCTGTTTCGAACGTAAATGTAAACCGAGATATTCCTTGTCCACCTTCCTTCCAGACCAGGAAGTTTGCTTAGCCATTGCTCGTAGGCATTCGTAGCCGGAAGCCTCCTTTTCTACTACATAACGTACGTCATGGATTGCAACAGATGCCACTTTCGTCGCTTCGTAAAAAAGTTTCGCCCGTTCAAGATAGAAATCATCCCCACTTTGCTTCCGTTCTAAAGCTAAAAAAACATTCCCTAGCCCAAAAATAGTATGAAAAACTTCGATGACCGAAAGCAATTCCAAAGGCTCTTTTTCGCTAAGTTGTGCTTGAGCCCAGGGGGTATTAGTTTTTATTAAAACAAACAATTCCTCCGTAGGTTCGAACAAGGCTTCTACATCCCGTTTCCCTTCAGCTTCATAACGAGTAGATAGCTCCACTAGATGTCGATAACCTTCATTAGACTTTGCTAATACAATTAACTCTAAACGCTCTTCTTGCACTTCTACCTGTAACAACAATCCAAAAATCGGTTTTATTCCAGCCTTCTGGCATGCCTTGTAAAAGGGAATCGCACCGTAAAGAACACCTTCATCAGTAATCGCTAGACTGTCATAACCTAAACGTTTCGCTTCTTGAACGAGACGTTCTACTTGAATCGTGCTCTTCATAAAACTATATCCCGTTCTAACTTGTAAATGCGTATATCCCATGTTGATTCCTACCTTTTTCTTGGATCCTCTCTACTTAAAATTCCGAACCTGATTCTATTGTATATTATAACCTTAAAACGACTCCCTTTCCAACAATCAGAACAAATGTTCCTGAGAATAACTTGTCTCCCTTACGCATATATATCCATCAATGGAGGAATGGACGATGGATGAGAGGTTTTTTGTTACTTTTATTCACTGCTTCTTCATCGCCTCTGGTGTAATGCTAGGAGGCTCCTTTATCGGTAGTATTGCAAGTTTTTTAACAGGTGGTTCCCCCTTTCATGGATTATATCGCATTAGTCAATCACTAAAAATTTGGGCAGTCGTAGCTGCGATAGGCGGAACCTTTGATGCAATTGAAAGCTTTCAAAAAGGATTTCTCGATGGAGCGACCCTAGACCTAGTCAAGCAATTTATGTTTATTTTATCTGCTATGATGGGGGTCAAAGCTTCCCTACTATTAATTCAATGGTTAATTAATGAGGAATTGATGTAAGTGCAAGTCCCTCCATTTTATCGAAAGCGTAGTTGGCAAGTGTTTACCCTCGGAACCATCCTCGGTGGTCTCATTGCCTATGGTATCTTTTTATTTATGTATGGTAAATTATACAGCGAAATACTAACAGAAAATGTCCAACTTCATGCACAATTAAGTGACCTACAACAGCAAAATGAGATTTTACTCCACGATCAAGCGCAACGAGAAGAACCCTTGACCATTCAAGCAATCGATATTTACTATATTAATGAAAAAGATTTTCGCTTCGATCGACTTACAACCCACCAATTGAATGAGCTAATTAAAGGAGAATTAAAACAAATTATAGGAAAGAGCGTCGATAGTACAGCAGAGAATTACGACTTAATTATAAAACTTATCGAAAAAAAAACATTCTCCCTAGACGATATCGACTATCATTTCATTGTTGATAAACTTTTTATAACTGAAAAGGTTACCCTTCACCTTGAAGTTACCTTCGCTAAATAAAAATTCTTTATCAAACTTTTGCAACAAAACTTTAACATTTGTATAAACTAGTAGCTATGGAGGGAAAAGTTATATAAAATAGAAGGGAAAGAAGGTAAAGAAAGGATGGTAAACATGACTGTGCTCGATCGAAGACAGATGCGGGACGATAAAATAAAACAGCTTAAGGAAGGTCGCTCTGTTTATGCGGAATCCGATGAGCTCATCCGCTTGATTAAACGAGGGATAGAAAAGGAAAGTTTACAAGTTACGATTGAAAAAACGGACGGAGGTTGCTGGTTTATTCCAAATGAAAAACATAGGTAATTGGCTAAAAAAAATTGTGCTGAACACCCTTCTTTAATTCATTAGGTTCAGCACAATTGTTCATTTAAGACTTCGCACATAAAGCTTCTAAATCCTCCAACAAGGCATCAGCTTCTTCCCAACTATGCACCGTTGCCCCCGATGCTAAAGGATGGCCACCACCATTGTACTTCGTAGCTAGTTCATTAATTACTGGACCTTTAGAGCGTAAACGTACTCGAATAACTTCCTCTTCTTCTACAAAAATCGCCCAAGCCCGAAGACCTTTTACCTCACCGAAGGTCCCAACTAATTTACTTGTCTCTAAAGCCGTCACACCATAGTCCTCTAAGAGTTCCTTGGTCAATTTAACAAAACTCACTCCGTTTTTAGAAATCTCTAAGTCATGCAATATTTTTCCGCGGAGACGAGCGATATTAGGCGAAACTTGATACATCCCATCATATAGGGCTTGACGATCAAAGGAATACTCAATTAAGTCCGCTGCATAACGGAAGGTTTGATTTTTCGTACTCGGGAATAAAAAACGCCCCGTATCGCCAACAATTCCAGCATAGAGTAAACGTGCTACCGTCTCATTCATCTCTAACCTATCTTTGTTCGCTAAATAAAATTCATAAACCATTTCAGAAGTTGAACTTGCTTCTGTACGCACCCAACCTAAGTCACCATACGGATCGACATTAGGATGGTGGTCGATTTTAATGATTTCCTGCCCCAAGCTATAACGTTGATCATCAATTCGTCCAGTATTTGCCGTATCACAAACAATAACTAATGCCCCTTGATACTTTTTATCTTCGATTCGATCCATAGTAGCTAAATATGTTAAGGAAGGGTCCTCTTCACCAACAGCAAACACTTCTTTCTCCGGAAAAGAAAGACGTAACATTTCCTTTAATCCTACTTGCGATCCTATTGCATCAGGATCTGGACGAACATGGCGATGAAGAATAATGGTATCATAGGCTTCGATCTTCTCTAAAATTTGCTTTTTAATCATATGTAACACATCCTAAGATTTAATATTAGAAAGGTTTTTTCTAGAATTATCTTTTTAAACAAGCTACAATAAATACAGACTACAATTGTTAGGAGAAGGATAGATGTTTATCTTCGCAGTGCTCATTGTCATTTCTATTGTCATGTATATTTATTATAAAGTAGCTATTTTAAAAACGAAAGATACTCTTGTACAAAAATATCAAAACGCGAAAGCGAGAATATTTTTAGGTATTTTTCTTATTTCCTTTGCAATTAATCAGTACTTAGCGGCACAGATGAAAGTTATTTTAATCATCAGTATTATTTTTATTTTTTTAGGAGTACTTCAATTAATAGATGGATACAAACAGGCGAAACATTATCGTAACGAATGGCGTCGTCTACATCCAGAACAGTAACTAGAATATCGAACACACACAGTTTATAAACTGTGTGTGTTTTCTTTATCGATCCATTAACTGAGCCATAAGCAGAGCTTTTCCGACAATCTTCCGTTCATTATAGATATCGACACTCAGCTTAGCATATAAACGCCCAGCGTCTAAAAGTTGAGGACGAATGACGAGATTGCTTTCCATTTGCACCGGCTCAATAAAATGTAGGGAAAGACTTTCCGTTGCCATATTACCTTTTTTTAAATGAAGAAGTAAGCGGGAACAGGATTCCGTAATAATCGTCGTTAAAACACCGTTAGATAAAGTACCGAATTGATTTGTCATCTGCGGTGTAATATCGATTTCAAAGGCAATTGGATCCCCCTCAACCTGCTCAATTCCCCGGGAAATAATATCGTGGATCGTTTCCCCTACTTGAGGCTGGCGTTGCACTTCATTCAGTGCCTTTAACACATCCTGCCTCGAAACAAGCCCTTCTAATTTTTTAGATTCATCAATAACCGGTACTACTTCGATTCCTTCCCAAACCATAAGATGAGCAACGTAGGCAAGGGATGTCTTTGCTTGGACACAAATAGGATTTTTAGTCATAATTTTTTCTATCGGTATATCTTCCTTTGCATTAACGACATCCTTAGAGGTCACAATTCCCGTCACTTTACTCGCATCATCAATAACAGGAAAGCGCGTATGATTCGTCAATCGATTTAATTCATACCAGTCCTTAACCCGGTCCTTATGGTATAGATGATGAACTTCATCATAGGGAGTATAAATATCGCTAACAAAAACGATTTCCTTTTTAATCATTTGGTCGTAAATAGCCCTGTTGATCATTTCAGCCACTGTAAACGTATCATAACTAGTAGACATGATAGGTAAATCTTTTTCATCCGCTAGGCGCTTAATATGGTCGTTTGTATCAAAACCACCCGTAATTAAGACCGCCGCACCTTCTTTAATGGCTAATTCATGGGCCTTTACACGGTTTCCTACAATTAATAAGGAATCCGCCTCTGTATAACGCATCATTGCATCGAGTTGCATTGCCCCGATAACAAATTTGTTTAAAGTTTTGTGTAAACCACCTCGGCCTCCTAAGACTTGACCATCTACAATATTGATGACTTCGGCAAAAGTGAGCCGTTTAAAGTGTTCTTTTTCCTTCTTTTCAATCCGGATTGTACCTACACGCTCTATCGTGCTAACAAGTCCTTGATTTTCCGCTTCTTTTATTGCTCGGTAGGCCGTTCCATCACTTACGTTCAATTCTTTGGCAATTTGCCGAACTGAAATTTTATGTCCTACCTCTAAACCGGAAATATGCCGTATAATTTGTTCATGTTTTGTAGCCATAGTTTCCTCCCAAATGTGACGCTGTACTAGTCTGTTATACTTATAACAATTATACAGATGTTTACAATTTAGTACAATTTTATTGCTAAACATATTAAGGCTCGGCAAAATATCGCCTACTCATCATCATCTCTCCTGTAATAGGTCAGCTTTGGCCCTTTCCCTCGGTAATTCCTCCTGTTCCATCACTGGGGGCTCGCTCAAATGTAAGAAAGTCGCTAAATTACCACCAACTACTAATAAAAAGAAAAGCAACCAAGTAAACCAAAAACCTTTCCCAAGCGATGTTGTTGCCTGTGGAATAAAAGGCCAAGCAACATAAAGTAAAAATCCAGCAAAGGCTAAGCGGAAAACTGTATAAAAACGCATAAAAATACCTCCTTATCTTTAATTTATTATATGTTGCTAACATATAATTCTTGATAAGGAGGTAACCTTTTAATCAATTTCCTTTATTGGTGTTTTCTCTATCTGGACATCTTTTAAAATATAATTGCTATCTACGCCATTAGGCAATCCTATGCCTTGCTCGTTCTGACCGATTGATTGGGGGGAAATCGGTCCATCTAAAACGAAAGGCTCCTTTAAAATTACCGTCGCTCCCCCATCACTTATAAAGCTTTGGCTAATGACCCTCCCTTGAATTCTACCACCGGCTATAATTTCAAAGTGTGCCGAAGGGGCTAGAATTAGTTGGGTCTTTACATCAGATCCACCACTCATATATACCTTTTTACCATTTGTAAAAATATTCCCGTGCACCTTACCACCGTTGTCAATATACAAGTCGGCTGACTGAGCATAGATGGAGCCGAATATATTTAAGTTGTTAATAATTTTTAAAGGTTTGTTTCCAGCATAAAAAAAATTAATTTGATTAATTTGATCCTCTTGACCTAGGCTTCCTTGAGCGGGAACAATATCGTTCGTTATATAAACTGTTAAATTTCCGCTACCTTTTAATTGTATACTACCGTTCAATTCTAACCTATCGACGACAATGGTACGGTCTGCATTTCCAATATCAAGGGTTAACGAATTGTTCGAAGAAACGCGGATTTCCTTAAAATAAACATCTTCTTTTAAAGGTAAAGTAAACTTTTCTACCCGCCAATCATTAATTAACAAGCTACCATTTGATAAGTAAGTATGACCTTGATAGCTTTGATTAGGTAGTTTCTTTAAGTCACTTGGAATTTCAGGAAAAGGTGGTAGACTTGGAAAGGAATATTCTTCTACATCTAAAACTTTTGGACCTTCAATTAAACCCATACCTTTAATTAAATCTCGATTTCCTTCGTGAACATAGATATCCCCATCAATTGTTACGTTCGTTGTTCCTGGAAATTGTATTCCATTTTTACTATGAGTACCGATATCCCCTATGACTCTTCCATTTTTTATTACTATATCTCCTAAGGTATATACTGCAAAAGGGGGAAGCGTATACTTGTTTTCCTTTAGTACTTCTTCCTTTTCTAATAAAACTTGTAAATTTTGTTTAACCGTACGCCGATTACCTTGAAGAAAACCCTGGGATACTATTGTAAAAAGTGAAGGGTCGCTTTCCTCCTGAATAATCGATACTTTTGCAAAAGGCTGCTCCTCTTCTACCTTTTCAAACTCTTTATACAACAAGCCATCTTGAAAATATATTGCAACGGTTTGGAAAAATTCTTCTTCATTTGTTAACTCATTGCTTTCTACTAATCCTTTAAGTTTTTCTTCGAAATGATGTACCCCGTATTGCAAACCTGCTTCAGCTATATAATATACCGATTGGTTCGTATGCTCTTTATTCGAGGTGTTAATTGAATTGACTGAAGAAAGAACGAGGGAAGTCCCAACAACAGATAAAAGAACGATAGCTAAGAGTACTCCTACTAAAATATAACCTGCTTCTCGTTGATTAGTTTTCATGATTTCTCTCCCTATCGAACGGTTAAATTTGTCTCTAATCGTTTTCCATGGGTACTTTCGAGCACAATCGCAATCTCTTGTCGATCTTGATTGAAGTCAATTTGAAAGTCTTTCACTTCATAAATATAAGGTTCATCATTCTTATATAAGGTTTCTCCTTTATGTCTGTAGCCCGTGCTATCAGTAAATATAATCGAGTTTTGCGTTGTCGTATTAATCGTCTTCATCCGTAAATCCTTAGTTAAGCTTTTCATGGCTATAGATATATCTGTTAACTCTTGCTGATCAATTCTTTGATGTTGAAACTCTTTTTGTATAAAAAAATGAACACTGATAAATAAGACGGTAACAATAGCGCTAATTACAAATACAGCCAAAACCTCAACAAGAGTAATTCCTTTTTGGTTACGAAGCATCATTCGGCTGTCCCCATTTCATTAAAGACTCCATTTGCGCCTTAACTATTTCCGGCTCCTTTTCATCATAAACATGAATCAAAACCCTAACCATTGGGAAATTTGTATCATTTTCCTTAACTTTTATAACTATTCCTTCTAGATCACTATTCTTTGTGTAAGTCTTCCATGCCTTCGTACTTGTTTCTAACCGGTAATTTTCATCTTTTGCAATTCTCTTACCATCTCGACTCATCGTATACAACCATTCCATTTCTTCTTGAGCGAGATAGGTTGCATCCATCATGTCTTCCGATTGACGATTCGCTTTGGCACTTAAATTCAAAATCGATAAAATGGAAAAGAAAATAATTGAAAGTATTACAAAACTAGCTAAAAGTTCAACAAGGGTAAGGCCCTTTTCATTCGCTTTCAATTGTTTAATCTTCATCTTTTCCTACAACCCCTAAAGATAGATTTTCAATTTTATTATAAAAAAACAAACTGAACAAAATCTATACAAAATTGACCCAATTAAAAAAACAGGTTATCGTTCAAGATAACCTGTTAATACTAACCTTTATTTTCTATCTATGAGACTTGCATCATCAA
>CALJVC010000048.1 GCA_937974845.1 uncultured Pseudogracilibacillus sp.
ACTTTCACTTAAGCTCCCAACCGGGATCGAACCGATAGCTTCACCTTACCATGGTGACGTTTTACCATTAAACTATGGGAGCGGATATATTGAGATTTACCTTATTTATTTAATCCATTGTTATCATACCTAAATTTTTAGCGTTATGCAAATTAAATCTAATGGAAAATTTTAAACTAAATATTTTTTTAATTAGATTTCAATGAAATTGGAAAATCACTTATAATAAAAGGCAAATAGCGATGGATAAGTTGGTGAATTTAGTGAAAACGTTGCGCCGATGGTATAAAAATATGAAATTCCAGACTCGGGTCACCTTATTAATTAATGTGTTGATTTTTATTATATTTTTTGCGTTATCGATTTACGCTCATTTTATGACGTCACAAAACATACGGAAAGAAATTGGCAACAAAGCCCTCGCTGTATCTGAAACCATTGCAACTTCACCTAGTATCATCGAGGCTTTCGATAAGGATAATCCGACAGCTACAATCCAAGCCTATACGAACGAAGTCCAACAAAAGGTCGATGCTGAATTTATCGTCGTCGGTGATCGCAATGAAATTCGTATCGCTCACCCAATTCCAAATAGAGTCGGTAAGAAAATGGTCGGTGATGATAATGAACGAGCATTAGAAAAGGGTGAATCGTATACGTCTTTAAAAGAAGGAAGTATCGGCTTATCAATCCGAGGGAAAGCCCCGATTATAAAAGACGGCGAGATTGTCGGTGTCGTTTCAGTTGGTTATTTATTAGATGAGGTAAACCGGCTCGTTTGGAAACAATATGTACCTATTTTAATCTTGTTATTTATTTTTTTAGTAATCGGAATAATTGGTTCCTACCTTATCGCTCGTCATTTAAAACATATATTGCATAAGATGGAACCGGAGGAAATCGCCTCCCTCCTGTTACAGCGGGAAGCTATTTTACAATCGGCTAAGGAAGGAATTATCGCCGTAGATTCAGGTAATAAAATTACATTAATGAATACATCAGCAATGCATATTTTACAATTAGATGAGAAGATGATTGGTAAGCCGTTAGAAGAAGTTGTTTCTCTGCCTCTACTTCGCTATGCGATGGAAGAGACCCCACCGGAAGATGCGGAATATATGTTAAATAATGAGGCTGTTTTATTAAACGTCATGCCATTGAAGAAAGGTCACGAATTATACGGTGCAGTCGCTACTTTCCGTAAGAAAACCGATTTAGAAAAAGTAACCCAAGAGCTAACTTCAATTAAGCAATATTCTGAAGGATTACGTGCTCAGACTCATGAGTTTTCAAATAAAATTCATACCTTATATGGTTTATTGCAATTAGAGCAATATGACGAAGCAAAACAGTTCATTAAAGATTTAGACGATACGTCGATTACTTATTATCCTTCTTTAGATGAGCAAATTAAAGATCCCATTATCCAAGCTTTACTAATTGCGAAGTACAATATTGCTAATGAGAAAGGAATCTCCTTTGAACTTGAAGAAAACAGCCACTTAGACAAAATTACAAATGACAAAATACGTCGCGTTATGTTAGTTACCTTAGGTAATTTAATCGACAATGCTTTTACAGCTGTTTTATCAAAAGATACACCTTACGTTCTTTTGCACATAACCGACGTTGGTACCAATCTTATTATTGAAATCGATGATAATGGAGAAGGGATTCCTGAAACGATAATCGACCGTATTTTTGAAGATGGAGTTACAACAAAAGACCCTTCCCAACATGGAAAAGGTTTATATATCGTCAAGCAATCTGTCCATGCGGTGAAGGGCGAAATCATCATTGACGAAAGTGACTTAGGAGGAGCGAGATTTATCGTTTTTCTACCTAAGAAAGGAGAACATAAATGAGTATAAAAACTTTGATTATTGAAGACGACTTTCGTATCGCGAATATCCATAAGGAAATGGTTGAACAACTTCCGTTTTGTCACGTTGTTCATACGGCTCTAAATGCATCGGAGGCGATCGACTTTCTCTCTTCTGCCACGGATTTACCGGATATTATTTTGTTAGATATGTATATCCCTGATGTAGATCGGATTGAATTTCTAGAGCTATTGCGTAAACAATACCCGTATTGTAACATTATTATCGCATCAGCTGCTAAGGATCATCAAACGGTCAAAGCAGCGAAGTTACTCGGTGTTTATGATTATTTAATAAAACCAATCGATAAAAACCGACTGCAAAAAAGCTTTCGTAAATTTCACGAAGAAATGATTTTCGATAAGGAGGAATGGAATCAAGAGGATTTAGATAAGCTATTTCATATGAAAAATTCTAATAGAAAAAACTTATCAAATAAGGGTTCAGAACTCCCTAAGGGAATTGATGAATTAACATTAGAAAAAGTAAAAGCTACGTTATCTACTTTTAATCAAAACTATATTACTGCACAATTATTAGCTAAAGAAATTGGGATAAGTCGCTCAACAGCTCGGCGTTACTTAGAATATTTAGATGCAGAAAAACTCGTCGAAGCTACAGTGCATTACGGCCAAGTAGGAAGACCACAAAGAATTTACATACTTCATGAACAAAATAAACAAAACTAGTTTTATTTTCTTAATAAAATATATTTATGAAATATTTCCACTATCTATGTAAGCGTGTACAATGGATTTTGAACGTCTTACACGGAAGGGGATTTATTTATGTTAAGTATTGTAGGTTTTATTACGATTGTTATAATCGTTGCAATTTTATTAAGAGGGAAAACGATCCCAATTATACCGTTAATTATTATTCCGATTATCGCAGCACTTGTAACGGGATTTGGGTTGGCTGATATTGGGGGCTTCTTTACTGAAGGCGCCGAAAAAGTAATGAACGTCGTTATTATGTTTATTTTTGCGATTCTTTATTTCGGCTTAATGCAACAAGTTGGATTGTTCGATCCACTCATTAATCGGATGGTACAAATCACGCAAGGAAACGTTGTTACAATCAGTGTCGGAACAGTTATTATTGCGGCTATCGCTCATTTAGATGGTTCAGGAGCTTCAACGTTCTTAATTACGATCCCAGCATTGTTACCGCTTTATCAACGGATGAAAATGAATCCATACTTATTGTTACTACTAATTGGTGGTAGTGCGAGTATTATGAACATGATCCCTTGGGCTGGACCTTTAGGAAGGGCTGCTTCTGTCTTAGAAATGGATGTCACTGAATTGTGGAGACCGCTTATTCCTATTCAAGTAATCGGTATGTTATTAATGATTGGATTAGCGATATTTTTAGGATTGATGGAGAAGCGAAGAATCGAAAGAAAATACGGGTCTACAAGTTTTGTGATAGAAGAGGTTAAGGAACAAGTTAGTAAGAAAGAAGAGAAACCGAAATTTTTATGGTTTAACCTACTATTAACTATTTTGGTCGTTATTATGCTAGTTTGGGGTGTATTCCCTGCTGGTTTAGTATTTATGATCGCATTAAGTATCGCGCTGATTGTCAACTTCAGCACCGCCGACGAGCAAAACGAGACGATCAGAAAACATGCAGGAAATGCTTTAACGATGGGTACGATTATTTTAGCGGCTGGGTCGTTTTTAGGAATTTTAACTGGTACAGGTATGCTAGATTCGATTGCTACGGATACAGTTAAAATAATCCCGAATGCGATTTCTCCGTATATCCATTTAATTATTGGATTTTTAGGTATGCCTTTTGATTTATTATTAAGTACAGATGCTTACTATTTTGCCTTATTACCTGTAGCAGAACAAATTGGTTTAACATTTGGTATTCCTTCATTAGCAACTACGTACGCCATGATTGTAGGAAATATTGTTGGAACTTTCGTCAGCCCTTTCTCACCAGCTTTATGGCTTGCTTTAGGTCTCGCTGGACTTGAAATGGGTAAGCATATTCGTTATTCCTTCTTCTGGTTATGGGGAGTCAGTATTGTATTGTTAATTGTTTCATATATTATGGGATTAATTTAATCAAATTATATAGTTTAATACTGGTTTTCTCGTCTGGCCCTCATATTATAAAGTAGTTTAATATAAGAGGTTACTTTATTAATGAAAGCTATTCTTCTATTACGGATGATTGTAATAGGGATAGCTTTTTTTATCATAAGACAACTCGCTAAAAATAAAGTATACTTTCTACAACTGGCAGTAAAATGACTTTTGGCACTTTGTAGTTTAGCTGATTTTTGGAATTTATTGTAAAGTAGCTTTTTTTGGAAGTTATAGCTTAACTGCTTTCAGAGCTTTATAGTAAAGCTGATTTTTGCAATTTGTCGTTCAACTACTTTTGGCACTTTATAGTAAAGTGACTTTCCGCAATTTGTAGT
>CALJVC010000049.1 GCA_937974845.1 uncultured Pseudogracilibacillus sp.
AGCCTGATACAAAATACTACGAGGTTTGTCCGTAGACAAACCTCGTTTTTTTGTTTGTTAATGAGAGGCTTCCCAGCTTGTACATAAAAAATAAGCCAAATCCTAGACCTTCATATATAGTGGAGAGCGTCATTATAAACGGAAAAAGATCCTGTATACAAGCCGTTGCTCCGCTGTAAACGGGAAAAAATCCTGTATACAAGTCGAGTTTCCACTGTAAACGGGAAAAAATTCTGTATACAAGTCGAGTCTCCACTGTAAACAGGAAAAGATTTTGTATACAAGTAATCGCTCTACTGTAAATAGTAATTTATCCTGTATACGATAATCATGTTTACTGTATATAGGATGATAAAAAAATTAATTCTGTATACAGTACAGAGGTTTACTGTATACGGTTTTTAGAAAGAAAAAAACCTGTATACAGTGGAACGTTTTACTGTAAACAGAAAGTGTCCTGCGTATACGATAGAGCATTCCACTGTAAATGAAAAATAATCCTGTATACAATCACGATTTCCATTGTAAACGAAAGTTAATACCGTATACAATCAAGTCTTTATTGTAAATTAAAAAAATCCTGTATACAAGTAATCTCCGCATTGTAAGGCAAAATAACCCCTATATACAGTCAAAGAGCTCTACTGTAAACGAAAAATAATTCTGTATATAAAAACATGTACCGACATCGGTAACTAGTTTTCTATTTCAATAAAAAACTCCGGGAACAATCATAATATATTGTTTCCGGAGTTTTATTTATCAAATTACGACGCCTTCTCCCAGGAAGTTTGTGGCTTGTACATCGATAATAGTTTAGGCTGAATTAATAGAAGTGTGACGATTACGATAGAACAACCGATAAAGTTGGATAGCATCGTGATGCCGTTTGTTGCGAAAGAAAAGAAGACGGCTGTTTGCCCAGCTTCTTCTGCATAGTGGGAGAAGAAGACGACACCAGCGATAAAGTGCCAGAAATAGCGAGCAAAGCTTCCGACAAACATCCCAATCGTCGCATAGACAGACATCTTGAGTCTTTCATTCTCTTTGGCAGCCTTTTGTACTTGTTTGGCAAATAAGCCAGCAAAACCAATGAAAGCAAAGGCAATGAAATACTCAATAAAAGCTTGTACCGGTGTTAAAATCCAAGCATCGCCGGTAATAATCTGTAATATTCCCCATAGAAAGCCTGAAATGACACTCGCCTTAAAACCCCATCGGAAGGCGACGATAAAGATTGGCACCATCGTTAGGGAAATAGAGATCGAAGGAATGGGTGAAATCTTCGGCAGTAAATCTAGTAGCATCGCAAAACCGGCAAAGATGGCTACTTCCATCATTCCTTGTAATGGTAATTTTTTACGCATAAAAAAACCCCCTATGATTTTTAAACGTATCCATAGAGGAAGGAGCATGGAAGGTTTGCCATGCTATTTAAACTCACAATCCCTACGCTAGTATTAACTAGACAGGTTCAAAGGGTCTGGACGGTTTTTCATCCACTCTCAGCCTAAAGCTCCCCCTGTGATACGTTTATTCAATTATTCTTACTATAGTAAACTTTTGATAAAAGCACAAATGTTACGGTCGAAACTTGTCGAAAGCTAGTAAGAGTCGGTGTCAAAGAAAGGCTAGTGTCAGGCGACTTTTTACAATCGCCTGCACTAGCCTTAGGCTGTTTATCGATTTCTCTTAGATAAAATATCTTGGCCACCGGTCACTTCAATAATTGAACCAGTAATGTAGCCTGACTTTTCTTCACAGAGGAAGGCGATGGTACGAGCGATATCTTCTCCAGTACCCTTTCGCCCAATCGGTTCCTCTGTAGCGATATCTTTCACGTCGTCGATATCCATTTCTTTATATGGGTCAACGATATCACCAGGACAGACCATGTTAATTGTAATACCATTTTCCGCCTCTTCTAAAGCTAACGTTCTTGTTAAGGAGGCGACGCCACTTTTGGCTGCGGCATAGGCGGATCGATACTTCCAACCTGGGGCAGAACCGACCTTGTCAAAACCGAGTGTAATGATACGCCCCCAGCCTTTTTCCTGCATGATGGGTAAGAGTTCCGATAGTAAATAAAAGCAACTGTTTAAGTTGCCATTTATCATGGCATTCCATTCATCTAACGAATAGTCACTAAAGGTTTTCTGTTCTTTGATATAAGGACCGGCATTATGGACCAGAATATCGATTGTTCCCATTTTGTCTAAGGCTTCTTGGATTAGTCGATTAACATCCCTCGGATTAGCGATATCGGCCTGTAGGGCAATCGCTTTTACACCGTAGTTTTCTTCGATATGGGAAGCGGTATTCTTGGCGTCCTGTTCACTACGTACATAATTAAGAACGACATGGTGGCCTTGCTTAGCTAACTCAATTGCAGTTCGTTTGCCTAAACCTGTTGCACTACCTGTAATTAAGGCAACCTTTCTACTCAATCGTATGCTCACCCTTTATCTTACTTAATTAGTGATAAAAACTCTGCCCTTGAGTCATGGCGGTCGGCGAAAGCTCCACGGACGGATGAAGTAACCGTACTTGACTGGGCTTTTTTAATACCACGTCCGCACATGCACATGTGTTTCGCTTCGATGACAACCATGGTTCCTTTCGGCTCTAAAATCTCTTCCATCGCTTCAGCAATTTGTGTCGTTAAACGCTCTTGTACTTGGAAGCGTTTAGCATATCCTTCTACCATACGGGCAATTTTGGATAGTCCAGTAATCTTTTTATTGGGGATATACCCAACGTGGGCTACTCCAAAAAAGGGAGCGAAATGGTGCTCACAGGTGGAGAAAAATTCGATATCTTTAACCAAAACTAATTCTTGATGGGTTACATCAAAGGTTTTCTTTAAATGATCCTTCGGTTCTTCTCGATATCCTTCGGTATATTCTAAAAAGGCTTTTAAGACACGGTAAGGTGTTTCTTCTAAACCATCACGGTCTGGGTCATCGCCACAAAGTTTAATTAACTCTGTTAATCCTTCCATGACATGGTGGGATTGGGCTAATTTTTCTTCTAAAGCTGTTGGGTTGTCGATCGTTTCAGCAAAAGTATTTAACAACAATTGTTTGTCTCGTTTGTCGTTCGTTGTAGGCAACTTGTTACACACTCCTATATATTATCTATATTATTTATTAGTTATTGTACTTCATCAAACGTACTTAATCTAATATAAAAGCTTAGCTTTTAAAGGAAAAAGGCTTAGGTATACGTTTTTAAACAAAAGGTTTCAGTAAAGGGAGAATCGTTAAGAAAGGTTGCTCTTGAAGGCTTCCTTGTTAGTATGGGGGTTAGATTATAAAACATACCCTCGACAGACCTTGGACTAGTTGTCGAGGGTATAGACTATGCGTTAAAAGAATAGATGGGCAAGGAGAACGATGATCGGTAAAGTGATAATCGTCCGTAATAAGAAAATAACGATAAGGTCTTTAAAGTTTACCGGTATTTTTGAACCGAGTAGTAAGCCCCCTACCTCGGACATATAAATTAATTGGGTAATCGATAGGGCTCCGATAATAAATCGTGTCATCTCAGAAGTAATAGAAGACCCGATAATTGCTGGTAGGAACATATCAGCAAATCCGATTAAAATTGTCTGGGAAGCTTCCTTTGCCTCCGGTACTTGCATTAATTCTAACAATGGGATGAAGGGTAGACCTAGCCATTGGAAAAAGGAAGTGTACTCAGCGATAACGAGGGCTACTAAGCCGAAGGCCATCACGACAGGAGCCACTCCCATCCACATATCGAGAACGTTTTTAAACCCTTCTGTAAAGAACTTCTTCACACTTGTTTCTTGTCGGCTTCGTTGAATAGCTTGTTCATAACCGTAGGTGAAGAGGTTGTGATGTTCAGGAATCGTTTCGTTGACCTTTTCTTTATTCGGATCGATATAAGTATCTTCCTTCCTTGAAAGGGGTGGAATTCTAGGCATGATTAGTGCCGCTACAAAGCCCGCAACAAGGATAGAAAAGTAGAAAGGTACAAACATATGCATTAAATCTAATTTATCAATAATAACGATTGTAAAAGTAATGGATACAATCGAGAAGGTTGTACCGATAATAGCAGCCTCTCGCTTCGTATAGTATCCATCTTCGTACTGTTTACTCGTTAAAAGTACGCCGATTGTTCCATCGCCAATCCAAGATGCGAGGGCGTCGATAGAAGAACGTCCTGGCAAATGGAAAAGCGGACGCATAACTTTTGTCATAAAGGCGCCGATAAATTCTAATAAACCGAAGTTTGTTAATAAAGGTAAGAAAAATCCCGCAAATAAAAAGACAGAAAATAGTACGTGTAATAAGTCATCTAATAATAGCTGTCCGGTATCTTCTCCATAGATTGCTTCAGGTCCGAGCTGGAAGTATACCATAATGGCAAACACCATAGCTAAGAGGCGGACGGTTAGCCAGAAGTTACCAACGATAAATAAACGTTGTAAAAAAGGTTTACCAGCAATTAAGTCAGGTTTTATACGGAAAAGCACACTACAAAGGGCTGTTAAAGTGATAATAAGCATCATGATTAAAGATAAATAGTTTGCTAGATTATCCTGGATAAAACCTGCTAATACTGCTATAGGGATAGTGAATTCCCCAGCTATTTTGATCGGTGTCATAAAGAGGAAGACCCCGATGATGGATGGAAGAATAAATTTTAAATGATCTTTTATCGTGTATTCTTGCATTGCTTTATCTCCTATTCAATATTGTATACATACTATACACCTATTTGTATATTTATACAATAGGAAAGGAGCTATTTTTTATAATTTTATTATTCGGAATAATTTCATTATAATGAAGTTTTTATAGAATGATTGAACTCAAAAATTGCTCGGATCAGGTTTGTTTTATGCATTGTCTGTTTTAATTAAATAATGTTACACTATATAAGAACTGGTGAAAAAATAGAAAAGAGGGGACGTCTATGACCGAAGAAAAGGAAACATTACAGTTTTACATACGTCATCATGAAGATTTTATACAAGATAAAATGATTCTCGTCTTTAAAAGCGATGAAGCTCGGGAGTTTTTTCAATCGCGCTTAAAGGGAAGTGTCTTTGAAAAAGTAACGAGTGATATGGCTTTACACGCTGCGAGAATTGGAATTAATGGAAAGATTATTCCTTACGGTTATACGACGAGATTAACAAAGGAAGAAAGAGAAAAGTTAAGCATCGCTAATTGGGAGGAAACAAGCCGAATTTTAGCTGAAGGTAACGAACGTCTATATCGAGAAGCGGTGGAAAAGTTAAAAAATAAGGAATCGTAAAAGAAACCGAACGTCGCATCGCGCACGTTCGGTTGTTCTTTGATCATTCTTTTAATAATTATCGAAGAACACAGCTTGTTATCTGAAGAAGAATAAGGTATAAATAATAGTATCCTTAGAATGTAAACGGTTACTATTGCGAGTTTACAAGTTTTTTGGGAACAGAGTTTCGCTAATTATGGAATAAAATGTAATTATGACATAAATCGTAATTAATGGAAGAGGACATAGACATTACAATAGGTTATCGATTAATATTTAATTATAAAGAAAAAGTAATTAAGGATTTCTTTTATAAAGGATGTTGTTGAAATATATGGGTAAGCAACAGGACTTTACGGAAGGGAATATTTGGCGCCAGTTAATTATTTTTTCGACTCCTATTATTCTTACAGACTTGCTTCAGACGTCTTATCAAATCGTCGATAGCTTATGGATTGGAAATTTACTTGGTGCCAAGGCTTTAGGGGCTGTCACGGTGTCAGCTACCCTTGTGTTTACCGTCTTATCCTTTGTTATTGGGTTAAATCATGCTGCCTTGACGATCTTATCTCAGCAAAAAGGTCGGGGGGATTGGCAAGGTTTAAAAAGTTATTTAAATGCTTTTGTTGTGATATTATTTTTCTTAGTAGTATTACTTACCGTAGGTGGTATCTTCCTAGCTGAGGCATTATTAAAGTTGTTGGGTACTCCAGAATCGATGGTAGAGGATGCAAAGGTCTACCTTCAAATCAATTTTATAGGAATTATCTTTCTCGTCGGCTATAACTTTGTTAGTGCTGTTTTGCGGGCGATGGGAGATAGTCGAACCCCTTTGCGGTTTGTCGCGGTAGCGGTCGTCTGTAATGTTTTTCTCGATCCCTTGTTTATCGCAGGTTTTAACTTAGGGATAGCTGGAGCGGGCTATGCAACGGTTTTGTCACAAGCAATAGCTTTCGTCTATGGTGTAATCCATATTTTTCGCCACCGTTTAGTTCCCTTTTCTATACCAAAGTTACCGAAATGGGAAGAAGTAAAGTTAATTCTACATATTGGTATCCCATCAGGCCTACAAATGGCGGTCATCTCTGCCGGAATCGCTGCGATTATGAGTGTCGTTACTTCCTTCGGCGAGGCGGTTGTAGGTGGTTTTGGTGCAGCCCAACGAATTGATAGTCTTATCACTTTACCTGCGGGGGCTCTAGGTACGGCAGTAAGTAGTATGGCGGGACAAAATATAGGCGTCCGTAATTGGCGACGTGTTCATCTCATTACCCGTTATGCGCTTTCGCTTAATCTAGTCATCATGTTGTTCGTTGGCTTGTTTGTTTTCTGTTTCGCTGAATTGAGTGTAAAACTCTTTATTCAAGATGCCGAGGCGGTACATTTTGCGACTATGTATTTAAAGACGATGGCCTTTTTCTTTCCCTTTTTAGGGGTGAACTTTGTCTTGAATGGTGTCGTCCGTGCATCCGGTGCGATGTATCAAATTTTAATTTTAAATATCATTTCATTTTGGGTTTTACGATATCCTTTAACCTCTTTGTTTTCCGATTGGTTTGGCCCTAAGGGTATTGCCTATGGAATGGGTTTGAGTTTTGTACTTAGTGGTGCCATCTCCGCCTTATATTATTTCTTTGGTCGTTGGCGGAAGAAAAATTTATTTGCCTAAATAAACAGGGAATTTTCAGACTTTTACAACTTCTCCAAGCCTGGAATTATAGAGAAAAAATAACATTTTTATAGTCGTAAGGTAACAATTCTCAATTTGTGCTAAAATAGAACTATCATAAAAGTCTAATGTCGAAAGTAAGGTTGTGAGAAATGTTTAGAGAAAAGGGTATAAAATTACAAGTCATCATCAGTGTTCTCTTACTTTTTGTTATCGCTAGTACCGCTATGATTGATTGGTACATGTCGATGTATTCGTATAAGAAGACTTTGTCTGATCATCACTTAAGTAGTAATTATAATTATGTACAAAAGTTGCGTACGACAGCCCGACATCAATTAAATTATATGAGTCGAAATGTTGAAGCGATTGGAAAGGATATAGGGGCCAATACATATACACAAGCGGATTTAGACAAATGGTATGAAGCTAATCATCGTCATTTTAATTCGCTTTTTATTACCGATGATACCGGGACTATAGAGCTAGTAAGTCCGGAGCAGGTTTCGTTAGATACAGAACTGACTGTCGAACGTGGAACAAAGCTCGAAGGGGATACGATTGAACAAGCTTTGAAAAAACGCTCTCCCTTTATTTCGGTTCCTGATTCTTCTGTCAACGGGGAATTAATGACCGTGATTACAGCTCCCATTTTCAATCAGGAGACAGGAGAGTATCAAGGACTTATCGGAGGAACAATACGTTTAGAAAGCGACAATGTTTTAAAATGCATTTTCGGAAACCATCAGTTTGATAACCGTTCTTATGTTTATGTCGTAGATTCTAGTGGGAAGTTAATTTATCATCCTGAAGAATCTAGACTTGGTGAAGATGTGACAGCTAATGAAGTGGTACAAAAAGTATTAAAAAGGGAAAGTGGCTCCCAAACGGTAATCAATACTCGAGGGAAAGAGTTTTTTGCTAGCTATGCATATTTAGATGTTGCAGATTGGGGAATCGTCGTTCAGACACCGACGGATATTATCCAGCAACCTTTACGAAAGTTATTTTGGCGCATTGTGACGTTAACGGTACCTTTTTTAATCGTTATTTTATTAATTAGTTCTTATATTGTATCGCGAATTACTAAGCCTCTGAATCGCCTAGCTACCTTTACAGAACGTTCATTAGAAGGAACAGAGATGGAAGAGGAGTTTAAGGCGTTAAAGATCAATACGTTTATTTATGAAATTCAGCAGTTATATAAACAAGTGGTCAAGCATGTGTGTATGCTTAGTAAACAAGCGACAGTAGACGGGTTGACGAAAATTTTTAACCGTCGAAAATTTAATTTAATTATCGATCGTCTTTTTGAAAAAGAGACGAACTTTTCTCTGATTTTATTAGATATCGACTATTTCAAACAAGTAAACGATACTTACGGCCATACGGTAGGAGATGAGGTCCTCTATTACATGGCACAAACGATGGAGGAAGTCGTTGGTAAAGAACATCTTTGTTTCCGTTATGGGGGAGAAGAGTTTGCCGTTATTTTAAAACAGGTAAATAAGGAAGAGGCTTATGAAGTGGCGGAAAAACTTCGAAAAATCGTTGCAGATACAATAAGCCCAACAGGAAAGCCAATCCATATCTCCCTTGGTATTTCTGAGAGAAAGGCTCAGGATACGTCTGTACAAGAAGTAATACAACGAGCGGATATCGCCTTGTATCATTCGAAGACGACCGGAAGAAATAAAACAACTCTCTACGATGAACGGCTTGTTTCGACGAAAGATGAGGCGTAATTTTCCTAAGTTCAAAGCATATTATGCGTGAAGGGTTTTTAAAGTATGGTAGATTAAATATTAGGTTATTCTAGTTGCCTTTAAAAGAAAGGCAACTAGTTTACCTATATCAATCACAGAAAAGAGTTGGAAAGTTAGGGCAAGGTGTACAGGAACCTCGTGCTGTCGCATAAGAAAAGATGGACGGAGTCTCTGTTGGCCCAGATCTCTGTCCATCTTTTTCGGAAAAAGTTATATGAGTGATTAAACGATTTTTAAGGATTTTATCGTAAGTCTTTACGCAAAATTTTTCCTGTAGAGTTTTTCGGTAATTCCTCCATAAAGTGAAAGGCGACGGGCACTTTGTACTTGGCTAAGTTTTGTGCACAGTGCTCCATCAACTCTTCTTCTGTGATTGAACTATTTTCTGTAACGGTGACATAGGCATGAACGACTTCGCCTAGTTCATCATCGGGTTCTCCTATAACAGCGCATTCTACGACATCAGGATGCATGTACAATACTTCTTCAACTTCTCGAGGGAAGACGTTAAATCCTCCGACGATAATCATATCTTTTTTCCGGTCGACGATATAGAAGTAACCATTTTCGTCTTCTTTTGCCATATCTCCTGTATATAACCAACCATCTCGAATTGCTTTCTCTGTTTCTTCCGGCATTTTGTAATAGCCCTTCATAACGTTTGGTCCGCGGACAATAAGTTCTCCGACTTCTCCTTTTGGTACTTCATTTCCATGTTCATCGACGACTTTGTTTTCTACATTGACAATAGACATTCCAATAGATCCTGGTACACGTTCGCGGTCGATTGGGTTGAAGCAGGTAACCGGTGAGGCCTCGGACAAACCGTATCCTTCTTGAATTCTCGTGTTAAACTTTTCTTCAAAGTTTTTAAGCAAGGATACTGGTAGTGAGGCGCCTCCAGAAATCGATAGGCGAATAGATTCATAATCTTCTGGCTTGCCATCTTTATATTGATAGATGAAATTGTACATGGTTGGTACACCGGCAAAGACCGTTGCACGATGTTCCCGAATAGTTTTGAGTATAGTAGCAGGGCTAAACTTAGGTTCTAGTAATATTGTTGCTCCTCGATAGAGTGGTGCATTAACTACGACGGTTAAGGCAAAGACATGGAAGACTGGCAAGGTGGCAACTACTCGATCTTCGTGGTTCATGTTTAAGTACGTTCCTACATCTCGGGCATTGGAGAAAACGTTACCATGAGTGAGCATGGCTCCTTTAGGCACACCTGTAGTCCCTGATGTATAAAGAATGATGGCGTTATCATCTTTGTCTAAATTAACGATATCTTGAACAGGATTGGCCTGTTGGATTAAAGCTTTAAAGAAATACGGTGGGTCGCTTAATTGTAAACATTCATTCATCGCATCTTCATCTGTTTCGCATACGATAACGTTTTCAATATTAGGAAATAATATTTCTTTTTGCGCATAAAGTGGTGCTAATTTGTCTAAGCCAATGATTAATTTGGCATCGCTATTTTGAATAATATAAGATAACTCGTTCGGCGTATAGGTTGGATTCACTGGTATGACTACGGCACCTAGGCGCCAACTGGCGTATAAGGAAATTAAATAATGGGGTGTATTACCTAACAGTAAGACGATATGATCGCCTTTTTTCACACCAATTTTTTGTAAGGCGCCGGCAAACTGAGCGATTGAAGCTTCTAACTTTCCGTAAGATACCTCCTCGTTCAAAAAGATATAGGCCGGTTTTTCAGGTTGATTCATTGCTTGTTCATAGACCGATACTGGTAAGTTCATTTTGAATCGTCCTTCCTAATGAGTGATTGTTCATTCAAAATGATAACGCAAATTCTTTAATAAAACAACAAATTTGAAGCGGTTACATAATTTTTTGTATGCTTTTGTCGAATAATGACAAGGGAAGGAAGGGTGAGAAAATCCGATAGCATTGGTAGCTATCGGACTATCGTACACTTATTTTCGTCTTTTTAAATTTCCGCCCACGATTTCTATTGAGCTTTTTTCTTTTTCCCTATAATAAAGGCCCATATATCTCCGAGGATTCCAGTTTCATTTAAAATTTTAACAAAGATAAAAGTTAACGGACCTAAAATAATTCCAAATACACCAATTAACTTAAAACCGACATACATCGTAAACAAGGTTGCTAGTGGACTAATTCCGATATTAGAGGATAAAATTTTAGGCTTAATTAACTGCCGTTGTAAAACGATTAAACCGTATAAAATAGACAGGCCTGTTCCAAGGAAGATATCTCCTGTAAAAAAACTGTATAGCGCCCAAGGTAAGAAAACTAAGATTGCTCCAATATAAGGTAAAAAGTCGACGATCCAGACGATTAGGGCAATCGATAGGGCGTGTTCGACTCGTAGGATAAGGAGCCCAACCAGCACGATACAAGCTGTGATAAAGGTCAGTTTTAATTCCGCCTTTAAAAAACCAAGCAAAGCCCGTTGCAAACCTTCATAGATTTGATTAATACGCATGCGTACTTTCGCAGGAATTTTCCCTCGCATTTGTAGGATTAGTCTTTCCCAATCTTTGCTTATGAAGAAAGTAGCTAATATAGATATGATAAAAATTGTAGCAAAGTTAGGCAGTTTAGAAATAACGACATATAGCCCGTTACCTAGCCCTTGTATAATTGCACTGAGAGTGTTTGTCAATTTTTCACCAAAAAATTGCATGCTTTCTAATAAAGAGCTTTGGTGATCTTGTTCAAGTCCTTTAAAAATACTTAATAAACTACTAGCAATCGGTGTAATCGTCTCATTGTAGAAATCCTGTATATATTGAGAAAATTGTTTATAGTGAACGGGGATAACTCTAGATAAATAAGCAAAACCTTGGATAATCTCTGTAACGAGTAAAGTAATGGCTGAAGAAATAATACCGATGATTAAAATTAGGGCGGTCAGTACCGCAAATCCCCGGGGCATTCGAGTACGATGCTGTAGCCATTCGACTAAGGGATTGATGATTAAGGCGAGAAAAAAACCGATGATAAATGGAATCATCAACTTCCCGAGGAAAAAGAGTAACATAATCCCACCAATAGTGGCCAAGATTACGACGAGAATGCGTAGCAAAATGAAAAGATTTTGTTTATTCATCTAAATCTCCGTCCCTTTTTTGCCTTTGTAACAGTTTACCATATATTGCTTTTACCTTCTCTATAAAAGATTATATTACTTAATTTATTTAGTATAAAGAAGAAAGACACGAAAGGGGAAAAATTCCCTTCGTGTCATTTTTGTTGCTATTTATCGTTGATTAAGTGCAAGGCGAAGGGACTTTAAAATCCCTAAATGTAAGCCTTCATGCCAAGTGACAAATTGTAAAGAATGATCGACGGTTTCGAGTAGCATTCCATTAATATCACGGACGTGGTCGGCTCTGTTTTGTAATTTATCTTTGAAAAAGTTTTCGATACGTTTTTCTTGTTCTACAAGAGCATCGATAATCTCTTCTTTACTTGGTACTTCGTCAGGCCATTCGGAAGGTCGGGTACCGTCTAGGAAGAGATCCATCCAATCCGGACGAATTACTTCATATTCATGGTCGGCATCGTGTAGGAAGCCCTCTGCTTCTGCATATATGTGACCGGCATTCCAACGAATCGTATTTGGCCATCCCTCTGGCTGAATATCCCAAACTTCTTCTTCTAATTTCGGTAACAAAATAAGCGTAGATGTACGCGAATATTTGAACATTGCCATTGATTCCATAGGAAATACTCCTTTCAAATGTTTCTTCCACAATATCTTCCTACTCACTCCTATCATACCATATCTGTTTGAAATCATGAGCTTAAAGACTATCCAATGGAAAAATTTTGAGAATATTTAAAGTAGTAAAGATAAACGTAGTAGTTTTTAAAGAATAAGCATCGTGTATATGACGAAAAAATGAATAAATTATGAAAGTTAGTAAAAATTTGACTATATTTTTTAAAAAGCGACAAATTTATGCTATTTTTATATTAGTGTGGTTAAATATGGAGGTAATGTACTCTGTTGGACGGATAGGAGGTGAAAAGATGCGAATACAATTTGAATTTGCGATAGACAAAATGCCCTTAGCTTATCGTTTGGGCATGTTGTCGATGGTTAAAGAGATGATTAAGAAGGGATCACCTGCTTATTTTGAGAAGGTTTTTCAAGCACAATCGCAAAAAATGAAGCCTTTTTCCTTTGCAACTTATATAAAAGATTTGCAAATTGAAAAGGATGAAATATATGGACAAAGTTTACATCTTACCGTTTCTAGCCCATCCTATGAATTCATTATGTATTTAATGAATGGCAGTGAAAGGGAGCATACCTATCGATACAAGGACTATTCCTTTACACTGAAAAGAAAACGATTACTTCCTAAACCACCTACTTTTTCCAGTAATGTACTATTTAAAACTTTATCACCCTTACTAATAGAGGATAAGGAGAAAAGTCCTATATTAAGTACGGACACGGATTTTGAAAAAGAACTTAACTATTACGCTAGTTTACTAGTAGAAGAGATATATCAACGTCCTTTACAAAGACCAATCAACGTATTGCATACTTCGATGAAGAAGGTTGTCATCAAAGAGGAGCTCCATCAGGTAGAAAAGGGACCTATTTATTTAACTGGAAATCAAGGGTTGATTCAGCTAGAAGGAGATCCAGTAGATTTACAAGCAATTTACGATAGTGGTCTAGGGAGAAGGCGCTCTTTAGGTTTTGGTCTACTAGAAATAGAGGGGGTGAATTAAATGCAAGAATTGCAGGTTCGAATGGATGAATGGTTTTTTACCCAAGGATTAGTAGGATATAAAAAAATTTTAGATAACTATGGTTTCAATGTTCGAACGACTTACGACGGTCTCATTGTCGAACGGGAACATTTAGAAAGTTTTCCCGATGCCTTTTTTACTTACTACTTAACTAAGTACAGTGTCGCCAAAAGGGAGGAACCATGGCTTAGATATTTACACAAGCAGTTTAAAGAAGAAGGGGATAAAAAAGCGAAGCGAGATCTCAATCAGCGGTTAAATCATTTAAAAAAATCAGCCCATCGTTATTTTAAAGAAACAGAAGAAGGAAGATTGTTAGGAGAGGCAGTTGATTTCTATAGAGGAAAAAAGGAATATTCCGAATCATTAGATGAAGCCTTAGACCAATTTATCGAACAGCTTGCCTCAAAAGATATTGATGAGAAGCTAACGAGCAATTTTTTCAAAAGTGTACCCTTAAAAGAACATTATGGTCAGCCAAGTTTTTTAAACATTACTCACAATAAAAAGAATATAGAAGAACAGAAAGAGATTTTTTATAGAGATTTTATCTATCCAATCTTACAGGAGTGGGATTTATTTGAAGCACTAGAAAATAAGGACGAAGCAAGGGTGCGTGAGGTTTTAGAAGAGGCGGATTATCGACATTTTAATAAGTTTCGCAGAAGTTTTAAGAAAAAGACTATTGATGAAATGCAGGAATATATGGATGAAGAAGTATTTCGTTGTAGTTTTACTGATTTTCCAATCGCTTTTCATAACTTCGAAGAATTAATTTTTTCACCCTTAGCCTTAAGTATTGATAATGCTCGGAATATGTCTTGGAATGCCAACCAGAAAGCTTTTTTCCCACTATGTTCTTTAGCAAAGTTACTCCTTTTTTCTGCCCATGCAGGGGCGACAGATACCCGGGAGTATGCTGTTTTTGTAACCTATGGTGGTAGCTTTGATGAGATTTATGAGACGAATCAATTTTATGAAAGTTTAAAAGCAAGAGATGTCACCTTTGATCAAATTGTCTTTGATTTAGTCCGCGAACAAAAATTAAAGGCCGATTACTTGAAGAAGCGTTATATTATCTATGAGTATCGCTCAGATTATGACTCTAAAAAAACCTTGCTTGATTATATGATTATGACTCCTCATGTAATGAAGGTGTTTGCTGAAGATAGTCATCTTTTTTACGATGTTCATACCTCTGTAAAAGGAGAGATGATTCGCTTTTTACTAAGAAATATCGATCCTAAACATTTCATCACTAGTCTGTTACGGGAGAAGATTAAAGGTAACTATCCAGCAGAGGATGTCATACGTTTAACGATGATTCGACATTTAAATGAAGTGTATAAAAAGGAGGTAAATAAGGTGGATCGTTCAGTAGAAAAAGGCCGGGTTTGGACCTTGGTAAAAAGTGCAGAAGCCGTGAGAAAAAAGATAGGTGATAAGAAGGCCCAGGGAATCGCTTATCGACTATTAAATGCTATACGCTCTAATGATAAACATACTTTTATGGATACGGTAATGCGGGTGTACATTAGCAGCGAATTAGAGATGCCAGGTTTATTATTAGAAGCCTTACATGAAGATAAAATGGATTTTGCTACAGTAGGTAATGCTTGGGTAGCAGGTTTAATTACCGATACAAATTATGGAAAGGATAAAGGAGAGAATAAGAATGAGTAAGAATAAGGGATTAACTTTTAGCGTTGTCTTTCGGGCGAATTCATTGAACTATGGGGAAGGGACGGCAAATATTTCAGAATTAAAGAAGTTTCACCGTGGTAACGGGGATGTATATACCTTTGCTTCACGTCAAAGCCTTCGTTATGACCTTGTTCGTTTAGGGAATCAGTTTTTCGATTGGAACTTAGATGTCGTAGATAAGAAGCAGGGTGTCGTGCAATTTAAGCAGGATGCTACCATTGAGGATTCTGTTGAAATGGACTTGTTTGGCTATATGAAAACGAAGGCAAATACAGGAGCGACTAAACGTTCAGCTGTTGCCCGTTTAAGCCATGCTATTGCCCTTGAACCTTATCGTAGCGATTTAGAATTTCTAAACAATATGGGTCTAGCTACCCGTATCAATGAGGATGCAAACTTAGCTACTTTAGAGCAACATATGAGTTACTATACGTATACGATGACTCTAGATTTAAGTAGGGTAGGAATCGATCAAGAGGTTGAATTACCTAAGGAAGAGAAAGCGAAGCGTGTGAAACAATTATTAGAAGTTGTTAAATTCTTGAACCGTGAAATTCGAGGTCGCCAGGAAAACCTAGCTCCTCTCTTTATCGTTGGCGGAGTCTATCCGATTCCGAACCCCTTTTTCCAAGGTAGAATTGGTGTGAAGGAAGCTAATTACAATGAGATTAACTTAGAACCTATCTTAGATACATTGGAAACTTCCATTTTCGATCATAAAGTAGGAGAATTCACTAAAATTGGCTATGTTAAAGGAATCTTTGATAATGAAGAGGAAATTTCTACCCTTGAAGGAGCGGGCGGTGTAGATGAGTTTTTCAAGGACTTATCAGAACAAGTAGAAGCCTATTTCGAGGTGTAGTCGGATGAAAGCCTTACGAATAAAAGCCTTTCAAGAGACTACTTGCTATACACGTCCTTTTGCAAATAAGGTGACGGAAACCTACCCCTTGCCCCCTTATTCGACGGTTAAAGGGATGATTCATGCTGTGTTAAAAGCAGAGGAATATATCCCGTTTAGCCTATCCATTCAAGGTGATTATGATTCGATAATTACAGATTATAGAAAAACGTATTTTATAAAGAAAAGCACTGTGAATATGCCAATTGTTTTCGATGGGTTATCTATAGAGGCTACACCGACCTTTCCTGATATGTCTTCTATGCCTCTTTACGCCCATATGCTCTATCGTGTTAATTTAGTCCTACATCTTCATGCTGAGGAAGAAATTTTACAAGATATTTACGTAGCTTTTCAAAACTTAGATCACTTTCTTAGTTTAGGAAGGCAAGAGGATTTATTACGAATCGATGCAGTAGACATGGTAGATTTAGAAGAGCTAGATCTTTTTACTGGTGAAAAATTACGATATAACATGTATATTCCAATAAAGAAAATTTACGAAGATGAAGTAAATACAGGAATTTCTTATCAATTAAACTGGGTCTATCGTATTAAAAAGGGAATCCGTGAGTGGGAACGTATCCCCTCTCTCTATGTAGAAAAAGGCAAGATAATCAACGCGGACTTTTTAAAGGACACGGCCTATATTGATGAGGAAGGGCATATCGTGATTTGGAATCAATAGAAGCCAACGAAATATTCGTTGGCTTCTTTATATAAAGGAGGAAGACGATGGTTATCGCTAAAATTGACCCAAAAGAAAGTCTAGCGGAACATACCCAGGAATTATTGATACGTTTAGAAAAGTTAAAGGATGCTTATGGTTCGGCCATTAAGGATCCTGACATTTGGAAGTTACTTTATCTAGCTGCCAAATATCATGATACAGGTAAAGCCTATACCCATTTTCAAAATAGGATGAAGAAATTATTAGGTCAAGAAGTAAAAAATTCCGATTTAATTCATATACCTCATAATTATTTGTCACCATTTTTCTTACCGTTACGTTCCTTACGTCTTAATAAATACGATCGTCGTGTCTTAATCGAGGCGATTGCTTATCATCATGAAAGGAATCAGGTGTTTGAAGCGGAACAAGTACGGCAAGTAGCTGAAGAAGACCTTATACAACAATTTTCAAAAGTAAAAAAAGATTTCGAAGCGATTGGAGAAAAAATTGAGCTTCCCCAGGATAATTCAACGTTTAATTATATTGAAGCGGATTTATCTAGGCCAAGGTTCAAGTACCATCCTGAAGATGAGCAGGCGATTAAGTATGTACTAGTTAAAGGTTTATTACATCGTTTAGATCATGCAGCTTCTGCTGGTGTCGAGATTGAACTCGATCATGACTTTTGTTTGACAAAAATGACAGAAACTTATTTACAAGAAGTGACGAAGAAAGAAGAAGGCTATTTACGTCCGTTACAGGCCTTTGCAAAAGAACATCAGGATAAAAATTTAATTCTCATCGCTCAAACAGGAATGGGAAAAACAGAAGCGGCTTTACTTTGGGCAGGAAGGGACAAAACTTTTTTCACTGTACCTTTACGAGTATCATTAAATGCCCTTTACAATCGGGTATCTCAGTCCATGGGTTATGAAAATTGTGGCCTGCTACATTCATCAAGTGCTCACCATCTGAGTGATACCGGAGAAGAAAATTGGGAAGTCATCTATGACCATTCTCGCTATCTAGCTAACAAGTTAACTTTTACAACTATTGACCAAATTGCAAAGTTTCCCTTTAAATTCAAAGGATACGAAAAGTACTTAGCTACCTTTGCCTATTCCACGCTTATTATTGATGAGATTCAAGCTTATAGTCCTTGGATTGTTGCAGTAATTATCAAGGCTTTAGAAATGATTCGCAGTGTAGGCGGAAAGTTTATGATTATTACCGCAACCTTACCTCAAATTTATGTAGACGCTTTAAAGGAGAAGCAATTAATAGATGAAAACACCATTGTGAAAACATTCACCGATGATCGCATGATTCGCCATCGTATGAATGTAATAGAAGATTCTATTTTTTCTTCTATTGATAATATCCTCGAAGCAGGTCAAAGGGAGAAAGTGCTTGTCATTGTCAATACAGTAGACCAGGCAATTAAACTTTATGAAGAAATGAAAAGTAGAGAAGAAACAAGTTATATAAAACTTCTTCATGCTCGCTTTGTTCAGAAAGATCGCCAACGATTAGAAAAAGAATTAGAAGGTTTTGCTAATGATTCTTCTGCCACAGGTATATGGATTACAACTCAAATTGTAGAAGCTTCGATGGATATAGATTTTGACAAACTATATACAGAATTATCTCCCTTGGATAGTTTATTTCAACGTTTTGGCCGTTGTTATAGAAAAAGAGAGTACGATTCAGAAGAAGCGAACATTTTTATATATACAGAAGAAGTAAGCGGTCGATCTACAGTTTATGATTCAGATATATTAAATTTTTCTAAAGATATGTTAACCCAACATATAAAGGAAGAAGGCACGGTTGTACTAGAATCGGTAAAAATTCAACTAGTTAAAACATTGTATTCAAAAGAAACTTTAAAAGGGACTAAGTATTACCAAGAATTTCGAAGAGCCCTTCAACAATTAAACCTTGAAGACTATATTTTAACTCATCGCGAAGCACAAACACAATTAAGGGGTGATGATAGTGCAGTAGTTATTCCGCGAAACATTTTTGATCAAACGATTCCTCTTTTTGAAGCTTTAGAAGTAGAGGAAGATAAGAAAAAGCGTACAGCTTTGCGTCGGGAAATTGAAGCTTATACTTGCTCAGTAATGAAGGGTAGTTTTAAAAAGTATTTGTCGCCTATCGACTTTTATCGTAAAACAAAGTACGGAAACTATCCGGTTATGGAAAATGTTTTTATCCTCGATAGACCTTATGAATTTGATGAAGTTGATCTTAGTGGTAGAGGAATTCTAAAAGAAGAAGGATTAGAAAATATTTTCTTATAAAGGACTGGTTTTAATGCAATTAGGCGGAATTCACATCCAGTACTATTTTGTTTGCACTAGAAAACTCTGGTTATATGCAAAAAATTTAGGATTAGAAGAGGGTTTTGAAAAGATTGAGGATGGGAGATTGTTACATGATTCGGTTTATAAACGTTCTAAAACTAGAGAATTATATACAGGAGAAGGATTTAAAATAGATATATTAGAAGGTGAATACGTACGAGAGATAAAGCTTTCAAGTAAAATGACGGAGGCTGATCGATACCAACTATTGTTTTATTTATATCAATTAAAAAAGAGAGGTCTCGAAAGAAAAGGTTTAATTAGTTATACAAAAGAAAGAAAAACTGAAGAAATTGTTCTCACTCCAGAGGATGAAAAGAATTTAGATAAAATTCAAAAGGAAATATTAAAAATTATTAATCAAAATTCCCCACCTTCCGTTATAAAGAAACCTTATTGTAAAAAATGTGCTTACTATGAGTTTTGTTATATAGATGAATTAGAGGAATAATTATATGAAAGGTGGATATATATGGCGAAAGATTATTTTGTTTTTAATTCCGGAAGAATGAAGAGACATCACAATACTTTTTATTTTATAACTGAAGATGGTTCTAAAAAGTCCTTGCCAATACACCAAATAGATAATATTTATTTATTTGGTAAATTGGATATGAATACTGATTTCTTGCAACTATTAAATAAACATGAGATTAGTTTGCATTTGTTTAATTACTATGGGTTTTATTCTGGATCTTTTAATCCAAGAAAGCAAAAGGTATCTGGTTTTACATTGGTTAATCAAGCTGCACATTATTTAGATGAAAATAAACGTTTATATTTAGCTAAAAAGTTTGTCGAAAGTGCCACCTTTCATATGATTAGAAACTTACGAAACTATAAAAATCGTCCTGGAATTTCAGAAAGTCTTAAATCTTTAGCTCTTCTTAAAGAACAAATGCAACAAGTTGAATCTGTACATGAATTAATGGGGTTTGAAGGAGCTTTTCGACAACAATATTATCAGACTTTTAATTATTTTTTAAGAGAGGACTTTGCCTTCGATGATCGTACGAAAAGACCGCCTAAAGATCCATTGAATGCGTTAATTTCTTTTGGAAATAGCCTTTGTTACACTAAAGTTCTCTCAGAAATTTATAAAACAGTGTTAGATCCTACTGTTAGTTTTCTACATGAGCCTTCAACTAAAAGATTTTCACTTAGTTTAGATATTGCTGAAATTTTTAAGCCTTTGATTGTCGATCCAGTAATATTTTCATTGATAAATAAACGACAATTAAATGTTAAAGAGGACTTTGAGTATATAGATGAAATGGTTTTATTAAATGATAACGGTAGAAAAAAGTTTTTAAAGGAATGGGTTCGAAAATTACGAACAACTGTTAAACATCGTGTGCTGAAAAGAAAGACGTCCTATCAATATATGATTCGTTTAGAAGCATATAAGTTAATTAAGCATTTCATTGGTGATCAAAAGTATAAACCTTTACAAGCGTGGTGGTAGATAGTGTATGTTATCATAACCTATGATGTCGGTGAGAAGAGGGTTGCGAAGGTTCATAAAAAATTAAAAGAATATTTAATATGGTCACAGAATTCTGTTTTTGAAGGTGAGATAACTCGTACTTTATTAAAAAAATGCTTATACGATTTGGAAAACATTATTGACCCCGATTCTGATTCTGTGTATGTTTACGAGATTAAAAATCCAAGAAATTTAAAGAAGTACACATATGGTGTTGAAAAGTCTTTTGATGATATATTTTTATAAGGTGAAATAATAAAATTGCAGTGAATCGGATTTTTGTTTAAAAAGGGTATAAGCCTTGAAAATAAAGGTAAATCTGAAGTTTTTTATGATACAATAAAAACAAGATTGCTGGTTCACTGCAATTTTTGAACAATTAACTATGATAAATCTTGTCAAATCAATGTTTGTTATAGGGGTTTTATCTGAACTTAGTGGGATATAAAGATAGAGACAATACTTCATTAGGATTATTCGCAAGCGTTTTATCTGAACTTAGTGGGATATAAAGTTTTTTACAGAAGATAAATAAAATTTTTGTTTATATGTTTTATCTGAACTTAGTGGGATATAAAGTGATCATTACGTACAGCGTTGCTCGAATCGGGAGCGAGTTTTATCTGAACTTAGTGGGATATAAAGTAACTATCCAAGATGATTTCGACGCACGGATTAAGGTTTTATCTGAACTTAGTGGGATATAAAGTCTGCTACATTTATTATATCATACTTCATGAAATTTGTTTTATCTGAACTTAGTGGGATATAAAGAAAGCAAATGTATCTAAACCAAGTAAGTCATCTAAATCGTTTTATCTGAACTTAGTGGGATATAAAGCCGTAAACAATGTTTGTTATAAGCTTGTACGCTTCTGTTTTATCTGAACTTAGTGGGATATAAAGCCTCGCCCCACTCGTGAGGTCTAACATGGATTGTATGTTTTATCTGAACTTAGTGGGATATAAAGTAATCAAACTACACAGGACTCAAACCTCAAAACGGGTTTTATCTGAACTTAGTGGGATATAAAGGTTAGGTAGCTGTTAGGTTTCTTTCACGTAAACCCGTTTTATCTGAACTTAGTGGGATATAAAGATCCGAAAGTTAAGCCGTTTATGACGATAGAAACGGTTTTATCTGAACTTAGTGGGATATAAAGATATGTTATATTCTATTTACCGGCTCCGGCTGGTGTGTTTTATCTGAACTTAGTGGGATATAAAGAGATTTTTATTTCTAGTTGCAAAAACACGGTTAACAGTTTTATCTGAACTTAGTGGGATATAAAGCTATTAAAAGCGGCTCTCCGTTTGAGTGCTTAAGATAGTTTTATCTGAACTTAGTGGGATATAAAGCGACTATGTCTTTATCGGCGCTATTCTGGTTATAATAGGTTTTATCTGAACTTAGTGGGATATAAAGTAAGTAGCAAGCGCTCGATCGACGCTTGCCCAAGCGGTTTTATCTGAACTTAGTGGGATATAAAGCAATAGTGGTATCGTCAATTGTGACGGACAATTTTACGTTTTATCTGAACTTAGTGGGATATAAAGTCTACTTCGTTGTCTAAGTAGTGAGCGAACAACTCGGTTTTATCTGAACTTAGTGGGATATAAAGGTAGTAAAATCCGCCAAACTTGTTAAAATTAGACTTGTTTTATCTGAACTTAGTGGGATATAAAGGTATTTCCCTTTTTTTATTTTTACGATGGTTATATGTTTTATCTGAACTTAGTGGGATATAAAGTAAACATGGTCTAATCCTGCAACTTTAAAAGTAAATGTTTTATCTGAACTTAGTGGGATATAAAGCGCCGGCAAATCGATCCCATCGAGGAAGTGCTGCGCGAAGTTTTATCTGAACTTAGTGGGATATAAAGTGGAGGACTGTACGTGAAGGTATGCAACTACTTATGCGTTTTATCTGAACTTAGTGGGATATAAAGAACTTATCTAATTATAGAAGGGTTTATGCTAGCAAGGTTTTATCTGAACTTAGTGGGATATAAAGTTTATATTTAGCCGAGGTTTTAA
>CALJVC010000050.1 GCA_937974845.1 uncultured Pseudogracilibacillus sp.
TTACTTATTTAAAATAATCTGGATAGACGGATTCTCCAAGATTTCTAGCTCCGTCGACTAACCGAGGACCAGGACGACTAATTGTATCTTCATCTAAATCATAGACGGCATCCTCTTTAATAGCTGTTACATCACTAAAGCCATCGCGTGCTTTTACTTGGTCTATGGCATCTTCAACGTAATTACCATAAAGAGTTATGATAACATCAGGATTAAAGTCTACGATTGCTTCGGCATCGATTTGGGCCCAACCTTCTAAATCTCCGGCCGCATTTTTAGCGCCGATTAGTTCGATTAGTTCATGGAAAAAGGTACCTTGTCCACCAGTATAAATTTCTGGTTCTGGTGAAACTTCAAAAATGACGCTCTTTTTATCTTCTTCTGGGATTTCTTTCGCAATTTTCTCGATTTCAGCAAAAGCGTCCTTCATTTCTTCGACCAGTTTTTCAGCGTTATCTATAGCACCGGTCACTGTACCGATTTCTAAGATGGATTCATAAGTGGCTTCGATGGACTGGGCATCTTGAACAAAATATACTGGGATATCGGCGTCTTCAATTTGCTCAAACGCTTCCAATGAACTGTTGGCACTTGATTCGTGTGCTAAGACGAGATCTGGGTCTAAACTAATTACTTTTTCTACATTGATATTGTAGTCGCCAACCTTTTCGATATCTGCTACATCTT
Organism: uncultured Pseudogracilibacillus sp.; assembly: GCA_937974845.1. Taxonomy (GTDB): domain Bacteria; phylum Bacillota; class Bacilli; order Bacillales; family Amphibacillaceae; genus Pseudogracilibacillus. The sequence continues at coordinate 688 of CALJVC010000050.1, forward strand.
CTGGATAGTTATCGTTTTCCGTTACACCAATGACACGTTCGCCAAGATCTAGGGCGAATAAGATTTCCGTATTACTAGGAATTGTGGAAACAATCGTCTCGGGCTCTTCTTCCAAGGTAACATTTTTACCCGTTGCATCCGTGACTTCTAAAGGAAAGCTAGTTACTTCTGTATCTGCTTGGTCTGTTGTCGTTTCCTGATTTGTTTCTTCGGTTGCACCACATGCAATAACTAAAACTGAAAAAATAGATAATAAGAAAAGTACCGTCAATCTTTTTAAACGCATGGTTATTCCTCCTAACTCCTAATTGTTTGTATTCAGAAAATACATACAAGCTTAAAAGTCCACACCTCCCTAATCCCCGTAGGTTGTGTTTTATGTAATAAGATAGATAGGTTTCCTGGCTCTTCTTCATTGCAAGGATAGCCCTTCCCATACAATTTCGTACAGTGGTTTTGCTCCCTCGCTCCGACCTACAGTGGCGGGTCCGCGTTGGTTTTCAACTTCCCTTTTCTATCTTATTCGTTAGGTTACACTATTTTATTATACATAAATTGCCTCCCCATTCCTATTGATATAAGATATTTGCTTTCCGCTTTAACCACTTCGTTTGACAATTCCCTTGAAAAAATAGTAAAATCATTCCTTGGAATAAAACAAAAAGTTAACAAAGTCGATAAGATTTAATTAATTAAGTCAATTCAGAATCTTAACACAATTCAGTTTTATGATTGCTGTTAAAAATGATTTGTGATATGCTTTATTTGTTGAAAAAATGTCAACTTGGAGTGAGAACGTGACGTCTAATCAAGCTTATATAGAACGTTTTATCACTTATTTATATGTGGAAAAAAACGCCTCTCCTTATACCATTCGTTTTTATCGGCAGGATATTTTACGCTTTGAAGCCTTTATGGAGAAGATGAATATCACGGAGTTTACCGCAGTGACCTATCGTGATGTACGCCGATTTTTAGCACATCTTTACGAACGGAAATTAAGTAGAAAAACTGTCTCACGAATGTTATCTAGCTTACGCTCCTTCTACAAGTTTTTAGAAAGGGAAAAGCTTGCTACGTCTAATCCTTTTGTTCGTATCCCATTACCCAAGCAGCATAAATTGATTCCTGATTTTTTTTATGAAGAAGAATTAGTACAGTTGTTTCGAGTCAATGATCTTACGACACCATTAGGTCAACGAAACCAGGCCTTGTTAGAATTGCTTTATGCGACAGGAGTTCGCGTTAGTGAATGCGAAGCCTTGACTCTAGGAAGTATAGATTTTGATTTATCCATCATTAAGGTGATGGGAAAAGGGAAGAAGGAAAGGTATATACCTTTTGGCAAATTTGCTGAAGAAGCCCTAGAGATGTATATTAGAGAAGGTAGGAAGTTACTGTTACATAAAGCCAAAAAAGAAACCGATCGACTTTTTTTAAATGCCCGAGGAGAACCTTTAACGGATCGGGGTATTCGGTATGTCTTAAATCAGATGATTCGAAATACTTCCTTAACGGTTAGTATTCATCCTCATAAATTTAGGCATACGTTTGCTACCCATTTACTAAATGAAGGGGCAGATTTGCGTACTGTACAGGAATTGTTAGGCCATGAAAATTTATCTACGACGCAAATCTATACCCATGTTTCTAAAGATCGGTTACGCCATGTATACATGCATAGCCATCCTCGTGCGAAGGATTAATTCGATAGATAGGAGCGATTTTAATGGATTCGACCTTTCATGCGACGACAATTTTTGCGGTACAACATAAGGGCCAGTCAGCCATGAGTGGCGATGGTCAAGTGACATTAGGAGAAGCAGTAATTATGAAGCACACAGCTCAAAAAGTCCGTACCCTTTACCATGGGAAGGTGGTAGCCGGCTTTGCTGGGTCGGTTGCGGATGCATTCACTTTATTTGAAACCTTTGAAAAGAAACTAGAACAGTATGATGGAAACTTGGAACGAGCTGCTGTCGAGCTGGCGACGAAATGGCGCAGTGATAAAGTGTTGCGCAAACTAGAAGCTATGTTGATTGTGATGAATAAAGAGACGATGTTACTTGTTTCTGGTACCGGTGAAGTGATTGAACCGGATGATGGACTTTTAGCCATTGGTTCCGGTGCCAATTACGCTTTGAGTGCTGGAAGGGCTTTGAAAAGACATGCTAGCCATTTAACGGCCAAAGAAATTAGCGAAACAGCCTTACAAATCGCTAGTGAAATTTGTGTATACACAAATGATCGAATCGTCACTAAAGTAATCGAATAAATTTGTTTTTGAGAATGGAGTGTTCAGGATGATGGAAGCTAACTATACTCCGAGAGAAATTGTTGAAAAGCTTGATCGATATATTATAGGTCAGCGAGAAGCAAAACGCTCTGTCGCTGTCGCCTTACGTAACCGATATCGTCGTCTACATTTAGATGCATCGATGCGGGATGAAATTATTCCAAAAAATATATTGATGATCGGCCCGACCGGGGTAGGGAAGACAGAGATTGCTCGCCGTTTAGCTAAGCTGGTTAATGCCCCGTTTGTGAAAGTAGAAGCTACGAAATTCACAGAGGTCGGTTATGTTGGTCGAGATGTTGATTCTATGATTCGTGATTTAGTCGAGGTAGCAGTCCAAATTGTAAAAAAGGAAAAAATGGATAAAGTAAAGGTTAAAGCAACCGAAGAAGCAAATAAAAAACTCGTCCGTCTGCTCGTTCCTAGCATGAAGGAAGAAAAACAAATTAAAAATCCTTTAGAAATGTTCTTTAATAACATGGAGCAGGATGAAGAGGAGGACGAACAAGGTAACGAAAGTATCCGTACACAACGGAATAGGGTTCGTCGTCTTTTAGAATTAGGAGAATTAGAAGATCAAAAAGTAGAGATCGAAATAGAGGAGCAACCTCCTTCGATGTTTGACCTATTACAAGGTTCTGGAATGGAACAAATGGGTATGAACATGCAAGAGGCTTTTAACTCCTTGCTTCCGACAAAAAAGAGAAAAAGAAAAGTGAAGGTGAGCGAAGCGAGGAAGATTTTAACCCAACAAGAAGCAAATAAGTTAATCGACCATGAAGAAGCCCAGCAAGAAGCCATTGAACGGGCTGAACAATCAGGAATTGTTTTTATCGATGAAATCGATAAGGTTGCTGGTTCTGATACGGAAGGAAGTGGGCCTAATATTTCCCGTGAAGGTGTTCAACGGGATATTTTGCCGATTGTTGAAGGTTCCACAGTGATGACAAAATACGGTCCGGTAAAAACCGATCACATCCTATTTATTGGAGCCGGTGCCTTCCATATGGCAAAACCATCTGACCTAATACCGGAATTACAAGGACGCTTTCCAGTACGTGTAGAGTTTGATAAATTGACAACGGAGGATTTTGTGCGTATTTTAACCGAACCTTCGAATGCTCTGTTAAAACAGTATAAAGCGTTGTTAAAAACAGAAGGAATTGAAGTAACTTTCAGCGATGAAGCAATCGAAAGAATTGCAGAAATCGCTTATCAAGTGAATCAAGAAACAGATAATATTGGTGCTCGACGTTTACACACTATCTTAGAAAAGCTACTTGAAGACCTATCCTTTGAAGCGCCTGATATTACATTGCCATCCATTGAAATTACAACGCAATATGTAAATGAAAAACTCGAAGATATCGTAGAAGACAAAGATTTAAGTCAATTTATTTTATAATTAATTAGAAAATTGGAGGTAAGAATATGACCTTATTAGATCGAGTTAGAAGAGTCAATGCATTGTTACAAAAAACAGCTGGTCAACCAGTAAACTTTAATGAAATGGCAAAAACATTATCAGAGGTTATGGATGGTAATGTCTTCATTCTAAGTCGAAAAGGGAAATTATTAGGAGCGGCAGTCTCCCAAGAAATCGAAAACGAGCGTGTAAAAAGGATGTTAGAAGAACGGCAATTCCCAGAAGAATACACGGAATCTTTATTTAACATATATCAGACGACAGCGAACATCGATGTCGATAGTGTCTATAGTGTATACCCGGTGGAAAACAAAGAATTATTTAGAAATGGATTAACGACGATCGTCCCGATTATTGGTGGCGGTGGTCGCCATGGAACTTTAATTATCGGCCGTTTAGGTGATGAATTTACTGATGATGACCTTGTTTTAGCTGAATATAGCGCTACCGTCGTTTGTATGGAAATTTTACAAGGGAAGGCCGAAGAAATTGAGATGGAGGCCCGTAGCAAGGCGGTAGTACAAATGGCGATTAGCTCCTTATCGTTTAGTGAGTTAGAAGCGATCGAACATATTTTTGATGAATTAGATGGTAAAGAAGGCTTGCTTGTAGCAAGTAAAGTAGCCGATCGAGTCGGTATTACTCGTTCAGTTATCGTAAATGCTTTACGCAAGTTAGAAAGTGCCGGGGTAATCGAATCCCGTTCCTTAGGAATGAAGGGTACTTATATTAAAGTTCTTAATGAAAAATTTCTAGTAGAATTAGAAAAGTTAAAACAAGAATAAAATAACTAAAATGGAGAAAAATACGAAGTTTTGGCGATTTTCCCAAACTTCGTATTTTTTAATAAATGAAAAAAAATCGACAATTTATAAACTTTTATTAAACAAAAATATAAAATATGGTATAAATGATGTAGAGTGGATAAAAAGTTGTCAATTTTAAAGCATGATCCTGTTTTTAGGAATTTAGTCCAATTTGACTAGTTTTATTAGATGTCGAAAACGCTTCAAACGAATATCTAGGTGATAGGAATCATCTATAAGACTTTTACGCTGAAAAGGTAGACTTTAGGAGTAAACTTTCCTAAAATGATGGTAGGAAATTGATTTGAAAAGAGCACAACTTTTTGATTAGAAAATGAAGGAAGGTGAACGGAATGAAAATTTTCGACAATACTTTTCATAGCCTTGAAAATGCTTTAAACTATGCATCAAAACGAAACCAAGTAATTAGTAACAATATTGCCAATTCCGATACGCCATATTATAAAACGAAAGATGTACGATTTAAATCTCACTTAGAGAAGGAAATGGGCAAACAGATGGAAAACTTCCGGACCCATTCTAAACATTTTCGTTTTTCTCAGGACGTTTCACCTTACCAAATCGTGACGAATAACCGGACGACCTTTAATCATAATGGGAATAATGTTGATATGGACAAGGAAATGTCTAATTTGGCTAAAAACCAAATTTATTATCAAAGTTTAGTAGATAATGTGAATGCGAAATTCCATCGCTTACAATCAGTTATTAGAGGAGGCCGTTAACCATGTCGATTTTCCATTCTTTTAATATTAGTTCTAGCGGATTAACTTCCCAACGATTACGCATGGATGTCGCGGCTTCTAATATTGCTAATGCCTATACGACCCGCGCAAGAATAAATGAAAATGGTGAGTATGAACCTTACCGAAGAAAAATGGTTGCTATGCAGCCTCACGGGCAATCTTTTAAACATTTTCTACACAAAGCCCAGGCTGGCAGAAAAAAACCGACAGAAGGGGTAAAAGTAACTCATATTCTACACGATCGGGAACCTTTTAAATTAGTCTATGATCCTTCTCATCCCGATGCGAATGATGAAGGTTATGTTCAGTATCCGAATGTTGATCCCCTTAAAGAAATGGTAGATATTATGAGTGCAACTCGCTCTTACGAAGCAAATGTTACAGCTTTAAACGCGACGAAGGACATGCTCTTAAAAGCGTTAGAAATTGGTAAATAACAGTAGTCGGAGGGATAGTATATGTTCGATAAAGTAAATCTACTAAAGCAACCTACTATGCAAGGAATTAATAAGAATCACCCAATTCCAGATGAAAATAAAAGTAATTTTAAGCAGATTTTTAAAAACGCTATTGAAAAAGTTAGTAAAGTAGAAAACGAGGCTGATTTACAGCAGCAGTTGCTAGTTAATGGGAAAGTTGACGATTTACACCAAGTGATGATTGCGACTCAAAAGGCAACCATTACTATTGAAGCAGCTGTACAAATTCAACAAAAAGTAATCGACGCATACAACGAAGTAATGCGTATGCAAGTATAATAATGAATAATTTACTAGTTAACTATAAATGAAGACCGGTGGAATCCTATGAACGAACAGTTAAAAAAGATAAATGAACAATTGAAAAAACTTTGGCAAGAAAGCTCACGGAAAAATAAAATAATTTTCTTTTCGTCGGTTGGTATTGTTCTTGTAGCTATCATTGCGATCATCATTTTTGCTACCTCCAAAAACTTTGTACCTTTATATACGAATCTATCTCCTGCTGAAGTCGGTCAAATTAAAGAAGAACTCGACGCGCAAAATGTTCCGTATGAAATTACCGAAAATGGTACAGCTATTAAAGTTCCGAAGGAAGAAAGTGAACGTCTTCTAGTAGAATTGGCTGGCAAACAGATACCAAAAAGTGGTCACATTGACTATTCTTTCTTTAGTGAAAATGCATCTTGGGGTGTAACAGATAACGAGTTTAATATGATGAAGCTCGATGCTATGAATACGGAATTAGCGAATCTAATCAAAAGCATCGATGGTGTAGAAGATGCAGAAGTGATGATCACTTTGCCGGAGAAGTCAGTCTTTGTCAGCGATCAGGGTGAAGAAGCAAGTGCTGCCATTGTGCTACATACGGAGTTCGGTCATGAGTTCGAAGGGAACCAAATCGAATCCCTCTATCATTTAGTATCTAAGGCGGTACCGAATCTACCACCTGAAAATATCGTCATTCGTAACCAATACCTTGAATATTTCGACCTAGAAGAAAGTGAGTTTGAAGATGAGTATACTTATCAACAAACTGTGAAAAGAGATACAGAACGAGATATTCAACGCCGTTTACAGCAAATGCTCGGAGCGATGGTCGGAATGGATCGGGTGCTAGTATCGGTGACGGCAGATATTGACTTTACGAAGGAAAATCGTGAAGAAGAATTGGTAGAGCCGGTAGATGTCGACAATATGGAAGGTGTACCAGTAAGTATCGAAACGATTCGAGAAACGTTTGAAGGTACTGAAGGTGGACCAGGAGTCGTTGGAACAGGAGAAGAAGACATTCCGAACTATCCAGCAGGTTTACAAGGACAAGATGGTGACTATGAACTAGTAAAAGATACGATTAACTATGAACTTAACCGTATCAATCGTGAAATTGTTGAATCACCATACAAGGTACGCGATTTAGGTGTTCAAGTAGTCATCGATAATGTCGTTGGTGTTGAAGATGGTGAGATTCAACAGTTGACCCAGCAGGAGCAAGGGGCGGTAGAAGAAGGTGTTGCTTCAATTTTGAACTCGATCATTACGACATCAATTGATGGTGGATACGAAGAAGATGACGAAGAGGAGATGGATGTAGAAGATAAGATTTCTATCGTGTTCCAGCCCTTCAGTCATCATACAGATGAAGCAGAGGATGCCGATGGCACATCGATTCCGATTTGGGTATACATTTTAGGCGGTGTGTTATTAGCAATTATTATTGCATTGATCGTCCTACTAAGAAGAAAGCGCAATGAAGAAGAGCTAGAAGAAGAGATAGCCTACGAAGAACCACTCGAAGAGGAAGAGGTGCCAGATCTTATGGCGCAGCCGAAATCTGAGGCTGACATCCAGCGAGAACAACTTGAACGTATGGCGGATGAAAATCCGGAAGATTTTGCAAAATTATTACGTAGTTGGATTTCTGATGATTAGAGGTGAGGGCAATCGCTAGACAAGCAAGACCATTAACAGGTGCTCAAAAAGCTGCAATTTTATTAATTGCATTAGGTCCAGATATATCAGCTAAGGTAATGAAAAATTTAACCGATGAAGAAGTAGAACAAATCAGCCTGGAAATTTCATCTATTCAAAAGGTGAAGCCAGAGGTTAAAGAAGAAGTAATCGAACAATTCCATCAAATTGCTGTTGCCCAAGATTATATATCCCAAGGTGGCGTTAGCTATGCAAAAATGTTGTTAGAGAAGGCCTTTGGGGAACAGGAAGCGATGAATATTATCAATCGTCTTACTTCATCTTTACAGGTTCGGCCTTTCGATTTTGCCCGGAAGGCTGATCCTGGACAAATTCTAAACTTTATCCAAAACGAACACCCACAAACCATCGCTTTAGTGTTATCTTATTTAGATCCTGAACAGGCGGGCCAAATTTTGTCTGAGTTAGAAGAGGATGTTCAGGCGGATATCGCAAGACGTATTGCGACGATGGATTCAACGCCACCTGATATCGTGACAAGTATTGAACAAATTTTAGAACAGAAGATCTCTAGCTCTTTAATCGATGACTATACCCAGACCGGTGGAATTCAAGCGGTTGTCGATGTATTGAACCAAGTAGACCGTAGTACGGAACGGACTATTTTAGAAACATTAGAGATTCAAGATCCAGAGTTATCTGAAGAAATTAAGAAACGTATGTTTATCTTCGATGATATTGTTATTCTGGATAACCGAGCAATTCAACGAATTATTCGCGAAGTCGACAATGAAGATTTAATGTTAGCCCTTCGAGCTGCAAGCGATGAAGTGAAGGACTTAATCTTTAAAAACATGTCGCAACGAATGGCCGAGACTTTCAAAGAGGAGATGGAGTATATGGGGCCAGTTCGTCTCCGGGATGTAGAAGAAGCTCAATCGCGAATTGTTGCAACTATTCGCCGCTTAGATGAAATAGGTGAAATTGTCATCGCCCGCGGTGGAGGTGACGATATCCTTGTCTAATGGATTAGAAGCAAAGAAAGTTATTTCTATTAAAAGCATCAAGGATATTGTTGAAGCAGAAGAGGAAGAGGCGGTCGATCATCAAGCGACAAATCTTCAAATGGAAGTAGACCGTTTGCGAACCGAATTACGGCAACTAGAAGTTGAGAAGGAACGCTTACTTTCTGAAGTACGCCAAACGATTGCACAAGAAAAAGAAGCCTGGCAAGTAGAAAAAGAAGAAGAAAGAGAAAGAGCCAAGGAAGTCGGTTACCAAGAAGGCTACAATCAGGCGGTACAAGAAGTTGAAGAACGATACCATGCGATGTTAGCAGAAGCCAATGAAATTACGAAACGGGCCAAAGAAGAATATGATAAGACAGTTAGTAAATACGAGCAGGCGATTGTACAACTTTCCGTCGCCATCGCAAACAAGATCATCACTACATCAATCGATGAAAAGCCCGAATATTTCACTAAATTAGTTGAGACGGCGATTATTGATTTGAAAGATTCTTCGAATGTTGAACTTCATGTTCATCCATCTCAATATGAACTTTTAGTTGGACAAAAAGAAGAGTTCGAGCAAATTGTAATGAAAGAGGATGTAATTTCCATTTATGTCAATACACAATTAGAACCCTACAGTTGTATGATCAAACATCCTTATGGTCAAATTGACGTTAGTGTCGATACACAGTTAGAAGAAATTAAACGGGCTTTAGAAGAAAAAGTAATGGAGAGATAGCGATGGAACTCGCTGAACTTTTAGAAACCGTTGAAACGGCGGATACGTATAGACGCTATGGTAAGGTTCACCGCATTGTCGGTTTAATGATTGAGTCATTAGGACCCTTAGCGCATATTGGCGAAGTTTGTCTTATTTATCCAGAAAACAAACAAAAGAAGCCTATTCTGGCTGAGGTAGTAGGATTTAATAACGAACGAGTCATGCTCATGCCTTATACAGAAGTTGCAGAAGTTGGTCCAGGCTGTTTAGTCGAAGCTACAGGAAAGCCCTTGATGGTGAAGGTTGGGCGAAGTTTGATTGGTAAGGCAGTCGACGCATTAGGACAACCCTTAGATTTATCTCCTCTTCCGAAAGGTTTAAAGGAAATTAAAACAGAGCAAGCTCCACCGAATCCTTTAGAAAGGCCGAGTATTAGCGAACCAATTCAAGTGGGCATCCGAGCGATCGATTCCTTTTTAACAGTAGGGAAAGGACAAAGGATTGGGATATTCGCTGGAAGTGGAGTAGGTAAAAGTACCTTATTAGGTATGATTGCCCGAAATAGTGAAGCAGACCTAAATGTGATTGCTTTGATTGGAGAACGAGGTAGAGAAGTTCGGGATTTTATCGAACACGATCTTGGAGAAGAAGGGTTGAAAAAATCGATTATCGTTGCCGCCACTTCTGACCAACCCGCATTAATGCGAATCAAAGGGGCTTATACCGCAACAGCGATCAGTGAATATTTTCGTGACCAAGGTTTTTCAGTGAATCTAATGATGGATTCTGTAACTAGGGTCGCGATGGCTCAAAGAGAAGTAGGCCTTGCGGTAGGCGAACCACCGACGACGAAAGGCTACACTCCCTCGGTTTTTGCCATGTTACCGCAATTGCTTGAACGTACAGGCACGAATCCCCATGGCTATATTACCGCTTTTTATACGGTGTTAGTCGACGGGGACGATATGAACGAACCGATTGCCGACGCTGTTCGAGGAATTCTCGATGGTCACTTCGTCCTTGACCGTCGTCTAGCCGAAGCTGGGCAATATCCGGCAATCAACGTACTTAAATCTGTTAGCCGATTAATGCATTCTATTGCGGATCCCGAACATATTGAAGCAGCGACGAAGGTAAGGGATTTGCTCGCTACCTTTGAAGAAAATAGTGAATTAATACAAATAGGTGCCTATAAACATGGTACGAATAAAAAAATAGATCAAGCGATTCATTTCCAACCAAAAATCATCGACTTTCTCAAACAGGGAATCGAAGAAACGATGACCTTTGAGGAGAGTATAGAAATCTTAAAGCAATTAGCAGAAACAGGTGGTGACGTAACTTGAGTTCGATTGTCGCACTAGAAAAAATTCACGATTTACGAAACGAAGAAAAAAATCATGCACTATTGGAACAAAAAGAAGCAACGGATCATTTTGAACAAGTAGCTAAGGAGTTATATATCGAGTTAAAAACAAAAGAAGAAGCAGAAGCTAAGCTGCAAAAGATGTATCAGAGCTCAGAAGTAATTTTTAAAATTAGGGAACAAACTTTATATATCGACGCTTTACAGAGGAAAATTTTAAAATTACAGCAAGAAGTGCAAAGAGCACGACAACGAATGGAAGAAAAACGTCATCTTGTTACTGAAAAACATGTGGAATTAAAGAAGATTGAAACGATGATTGATCGACGCAAGGAAGAAAAGCGTTTGGCAGAGAAAAAAGAAGAAGCAAAACAGATGGATGAAATATCCTTAAATCGATATATTCGTGCTGAATAGGTGAGAAAATGGCAAAAGAAAAGATGGAAAAAGAAAATAAAAAATTAAATCCTTTGCTACAAATACTTTTCGCAGTCGTTTTACCTGTTCTCGTAGCAGGGATATTAGTAGTAATTGTTTTAATGTTTCTCGGTGTAGATGTTGCCGGCTGGACGGAGGAGAAGTTAGCAAAGACTCCAATCGTCTCATCCTTTGTAAAAACTGAAGGAGAAAAAGAATTGTTAGCAAAGCTTGAAAAGGCTGAAGAAACTATCGAATCCCAGAAGAAAACTATCGAGGATTTGGAAGAACAAGTGGAATATTTAGAGGCTGAAGTAGATGATTTAGAAATTGACTTAGCTAAACTGGAAAACGAGACGGATGAGAAAGAGCTAGAAGAGGCAAACCTTTCCGAAGATGTCGATATAAAGAAGTTAGCTGGCTCTTTCCGTAAGATGGATAAAGCACAGGCGGCTAGGATTGTATCTAATTTGGATATGCAAAAGGCAGTATTGTTGCTATCTAATGTGTCCGGAGATATTCGAGGAGAAATATTAGAAGAAATGGATCCGCAAACGGCCGCTACTTTAATGGAAAATATGATGCAATAACGAACAATTCCCTTGAAAGGGGGTGAACTAGATGAAGGCAAGCGAACTATTACTACTTGCTACTAATTCTACGAAGTCTTTTAGCAACTCTTCTAAGCTAAATGCTAGCGATCAAAAGGGTAAATTTTCTACCAATTTAAATGAAGTCCTTCAATCCGGAGGGGAATTGGGAGAAGAAGAATCTACCCTACCTTTTCTTGACTTAGGTCAAGTTAGTAATTTGAATTCTGTAAAGACGTCGGAGCAAGTAGATGAAGAAGAGGTTGTTCTTTCTTTAGAAACCCTATCTTTAGAAGGATTAGAGGAGATTTTTTCAGAGGTCGATTTCTTAGAATTGAGTGAGAAAGAGACGGATACAACCTATCCAGTGGCTACAGAAACGATGGATGAAGTAGAAGGTGTCAAACAAGAAGAAATCGCCTTATTACCATCGATTGAAGAACTTTATCCCGATTGGTATGAACAGCTTCAAAGCTTATTACAAAGACTCGGTTTGTTTTTACAACAAGCGAATCAATCTGTTACGACGGTAGCAGGTTTTGCGAAGGATGCCTATAGATTATTAGAAGACTTTGCAAAATTCCCTTTGAAATTGCAGCAAGCTTTTCTCGATGGAAATGTAGAAATCGATGCGGATCAAGAGGCTTTAGATATCTTTCGTGGATTAGCTGAAGCGATGAATAAAAGAGGGAAAATGCTACAACATCAAGCCTATGCAAACGAAGCTAAGGTGACGATGGATGATGTACAACAATGGTTACAAGCTTCTCTTAGTAAGCAAGCTTCAAGTAGTCAAGAACAGGTCTTTGTTACGTCTCAAACATCGACCCAACCGTTACCGATGCATGCTGTCGAACAATATACGATTCACGTAAGTGATTTAGAGCGAGTCGAAGCAGTTAGTCGAAAATTAGTGTCGGACTTAACACAAGTTTTAGAGCGTAGCCAATTTTTAAAACGACCAGGCCTAGAACAGTTAACTCTAACCTTACGGCCACATACGCTCGGAGAAGTTATTATTCGTCTCCAGCAAGTGAATGGAGAAATGACAGTTAGGTTTCTTGTTACGACCCAGGCCGCTAAAGAACTGTTTGAAGCGAATTTACATCAGTTGAAGCCGATGTTTGCGCCGAACCAAGTTGTAGTCGAACGTGCTCCCCAAGTGCCTGATGAGGAGTTTTATCAGGAGTTTCTAGAGGAAAACTTCGATGAAGAACAAGGGGAGGATGATGAGACCGATCAGCAAGAAAAGTCGTTAGGCGAAAGCGATGAGCTTGAAACAAGCTTTGAGGACTTTTTAAACCAAATACGTAAGGAGGCGATAGCACATGACGAAAATTGACAGTTCTTTTTACCTTCCAGAAAACCAAGTCCGAACACCAAATTCCAATTTAGGTAAAGATGAATTTTTAAAAATATTAATGGCGCAATTACAAAACCAGGATCCTTTAAGTCCAATGGAAGACAGAGATTTTATCGCCCAAATGGCAAACTTCTCGTCCTTAGAACAGTTAATGAATATGTCTAAATCAATCGATATGCTTGTACAAAACCAACTCGTTTCACCGATTGTGCAATATAGTCATATGATTGGAAAAGAAGTAACTTATATTCAAACTCAAGAAGATGGGGTAAAAGAAACCCTTAGCAGTGTTGTAAAGGCAGTAAGCCAAAAGGACGGGTGGGCGATTTTCGAACTAGAAAATGGAGAAAAAATTTATGCTGATAGTATTTTAAAAGTAAGTGATACTAAAGGCGTTGGTGAAGGAAAATGAGTAAGTATATTCACCCACTACATCATCAACGGATTACCCATACGTCGCCCTTAACGACCCAGAAAAAAACAAGTTCATCTAAAAACTTTGGAGATATTTTAACAGACCTTACACAATTAAAGGTCAGTAAGCACGCAGAAGAGCGGATGAAGCAAAGAAATATTCATTTTAACCCAAAACAGTGGCAAAAGATTAGCGAAAAAGTTTTTGAAGCGAAGCAAAAGGGTGTGACGGATGCCTTAGTAGTCGTAGATGATGCCCGATTAATTGTTAGTGCGAAAAATAACACTGTAGTTACATGCTTAGGAAAAGATGACGTAAAAGATAAAATTTTTACGAATATTAATGGAACAATTTTATTATAGGTGGACCCTATTCGGGAGCCTAAAGGGTTGCGGAATGATGGAAGCAACTAAAACGATAAAGAAAGGGTTAGATAGGTTATGTTACGATCTATGTATTCTGGAATTTCAGGTTTAAGAAACTTTCAAACGAAGTTAGATGTCATTGGAAATAACATTGCTAACGTGAATACGTTCGGATATAAAAAAGGTCGAATTACTTTTAAAGATATGATTAGTCAACAAGTTCAAGGAGCAAGTTCTCCACAAGGTAACCGAGGAGGTACGAACCCTAGACAAGTCGGACTCGGTTCACAAATAGGATCTATTGACACAATTCATACACCGGGTAGTTTACAGCCGACTTCCCGTCCTCTTGACTTAGCGATTTCAGGAGAGGGATTCTTTATTGTCAATGATGGGCAGCTTTCTTATTATACGAGAGCGGGTAACTTCTATTTAGACCAGGATGGAAATTTAGTTAATGCCGACGGTCTATACGTACAAGGTTATGCGGCACAAAATGGTCAAGTAAATAGAGGAGCGATTACCAATTTACGAATCGCTTCTGAAGGAGAAAATGAAATAGAAAGCTTTGATATTTCACAAAGTGGAGAGATTACAGCTATTTATACGAATGGTAATCGGGAACTTTTAGGTCAAATCGCTATTGCGACCTTCAATAACGCTGAAGGATTAACGAAGGCTGGAGATAACTTATATTTAGTTTCAAACAACTCTGGTGAAGCGAACATCGGCATTGCTGGGGAAGTTGGCGGAACGATTATCGGTGGAACATTAGAGATGTCTAACGTAGACTTAGCAGAAGAGTTTACAGAGATGATCGTAGCCCAAAGAGGTTTCCAGGCGAACACTCGGATTATTACTACGTCTGATGAAATTTTACAAGAACTCGTTAACTTAAAACGATAATAAGGTAAGGTGAGAGGGGATGCCTTGAGGCATCCCCGCATAAAATGATTAAATTACAAAGATTAAACGGTGATGAATTTTACATCAATGCTTTGTATATAGAGCAAGTTCAGTCCCATCCAGATACGACAATTACTTTAACGAATGGTAAGAAAATTGTTGTAAAGACTTCGGAAGAGGAAGTTATTGAAAAAATTAATACATATTTTAAATCAATAGGTTTAATGGGAACTCATGAAAGCAAGTAGGTGAAATCATTGTCGAGAGCTTTAAGTACTTTTCTTATATCTTTTAGTGCATTGATTGTTTTAGGAGCAGTTGGTTTAGGAATATATTTTTTTGTTGGTAAAGATGAATCGGCCGATGATGGTGAACAGTCGATCGATGACATGAACGAATACTCATATGAAACAAGTGAAATAACGACGGACTTAAAAGATGGTAAGTTCGTTCGTATACAGTTTCAAATCATTGCCGATAACAAAAAAGCAGCAAAAGAATTAGAAAAGAGAAACTTCCAAATAGAAAATATATTAATTAAGGAACTTTCTTTAATGAATGAGGAAGACTTTACCTCGGGCTTAACGGAAGTTGAGGAAAAATTACAAGAAAACATCAATGAAGTAATGAACGATGGAGAAATTACTGACGTATATACGATAAAGAAAATCTTACAATAATCGTAGTGGACTCCATGGTGGAGGTGACTGTATTTGTCTGAGGAGATTTTATCCCAACATGAAATCGACGCACTCCTTTCGGCCATTTCATCTGGTGAGATGGATGCAGAGGAACTAAAAAAAGAAGATGAGGAAAAGAAAGTACGGGTCTATGACTTTAAGCGTGCCTTACGATTTTCAAAGGATCAAATCCGTAGCCTTTATCGAGTTCATGAAAATTACGCTCGTTTACTAACGACATTTTTTTCAGCTCAGTTGCGGACGTATGTAAATATTTCTGTAGCCAGTGTAGACCAAATTCCTTATGAAGAGTTCATTCGTTCAATACCGAATGTGACGATTTTAAACGTTTATAGCGTTGAACCTTTAGAAGGCAGGATTATTTTAGAAGTGAACCCTAATATCGCCTATTCCATGATGGATCGTCAATTAGGTGGCCAGGGCTATGGAGAGCATTCGGTTTCAAACTTAACAGAGATAGAAACGTTACTCATTTCACAGCTTTTTGAGCGTTCTATTCCAAACTTACAGGAAGCTTGGAGCTCAATTATCGATATCGATCCGGTACTAGAAGAGTTTGAGGTTAATCCACAATTTTTACAGCTAGTATCGCCGAATGAGACGGTCGTTGTTGTCTCGATGAATACGAAGATCGGAGACGTAAGTGGAATGATGAATATATGTATTCCCCACATCGTCTTAGAGCCTATTGTACCAAAATTGACAGCACACTATTGGATGCAGACAGGAACGAAGGAAAGGGATCCAGAAACATATTCCACCTTATCCAAGCTCGTTCACGATGTAGATGTGTCTGTCGTGGCACTTTTAGGTAAAGCACAAATTACCTTAAAGGATCTCTTATTTTTAAAGCCAGGGGATGTAATAGGTCTGAATCAACCGATAGACGAACCTTTAGATTTAGAAGTGAATAATGAGCCGAAAATGAAGGTTCAAGTGGGGAGAAAACATAAGAAACTTGCTGTGCAAGTTTTGGAAAAAATAAAGGGGGGAACAGCCGATGACGGATGATAACATGTTATCACAAGAAGAAATCAATGCACTATTAAACGTGGCAAAGGAAGAAGAAAATGACAATGTAGATGAAGAAGCGGAAAAGAAGGAAGAAGAAGCAACGGATGGAGTAGAAGTAATCGACGATGTAGAAGGCTATTATTTATCAGATTTAGAAAAAGATGCTTTAGGCGAGATTGGTAATATATCTTTAGGGAGTTCTGCTACAACTTTATCGACCATTTTAAATCAAAAAGTAGAAATTACAACCCCAAGTGTTTCTGTTGTGAAAAAAACCGGGTTAAAAGAGGAGTTCCCTTATGAACACGTTAAATTACAAGTGAACTATATGGATGGCTTTTCAGGTGAAAACATCTTCCTTATGAAGGCGGAAGACGCAGCAATTATTTCAGATATAATGCTAGGAGGAGATGGGACTAATCCTAGCGAAGTGTTAACAGAAATAGAGCTAAGTGCCGTCCAAGAGGCAATGAATCAAATGATGGGTTCCTCTGCGACAAGTATGTCGACGGTCTTTAATAAGAAAGTAGATATATCACCTCCTTCGGTCGATTATGAAGATATCGATAAGCTAGAAGAGGTTTCTGAAAAACTTGATATGGAAGATGTCTTCGTAAGAATTATGTTTAATCTAAGAGTGGGCGAACTGATTGATTCAAATATTATGCAGTTAATCCCATTACCCTTTGCAAAACAGTTAGTTAAAGATTTATTAGAATCATCAGAGTCCGCTGCGACAACAGCTTCTGCAATTGCTTCTTTGGAGGAAGAAACGATGAAGGAACAAGTAAAGCCAACAGCGCAAACAGAGGAAAGAGCGCAGCCTGAGTCGGTATCGTCGATGACAAAAGACACAATCTCTACACCGCCTCCGTCTGCAGCACCTCAACATTTAGGGCAAGCGGTAGATCCGGAAGCTTCAGTACAAGCAGCGGAATTTTCAGAACTAGAACAGATTGATTTACCAGAAAAACCAAAACAAAATCTTGATTTATTACTAGATATCCCGTTACAAGTTACGGTAGAATTAGGACGTACTAAGCAAAAATTAGAGGAAATTTTAGAGCTCGACGCCGGCTCTATTGTAGAACTTGATAAACTTGCTGGTGAACCGGTCGATGTACTCGTCAACAGTAAACTTATTGCAAAAGGTGAAGTAGTTGTAATTGATGAAAACTTTGGAGTAAGAATAACAGATATTATTAGTCAAAAAGAACGATTAACGAATTTAAATTAAGAAAAATTTATTGAGGTGATTAAATAATGTCAAAGACAGTTTTAATCGTTGATGATGCAGCCTTTATGCGCATGATGATCAAGGATATTCTGGAAAAAAACGGTTATGAAGTAGTTGGCGAAGCAGAGAACGGAAATATCGCTGTAGAAAAGTATAAGGAGTTGGAGCCGGATTTAGTTACAATGGATATTACGATGCCTGAAAAGGACGGGATTACGGCCTTAAAAGAAATTAAAGCCTATGATGCCGATGCGACGGTGATTATGTGTTCTGCTATGGGACAACAGGCGATGGTTATCGATGCCATTCAAGCAGGTGCCAAGGACTTTATCGTAAAACCTTTCCAGGCAGATCGAGTCATTGAGGCGGTATCTAAAGCTTTATCATAAAGTAGGATGGACTATGAGAGGAAACGTAAATAAACCTTATATTATTGCTTTTGCCTTTATCTGTATGTTCTTGATACAGATATCTACGGTTTACGCTGAAGAAACGAATGTTCTCGATTGTCTCGAACAAGGCGAAGATTGTGAGGAAGAAGTTGTTCGTGGCGAGAATGAGGAGGCTGAACAATCTGCTGAAGAAATAGTAGGCAGTCAGACTTTTAATGCCGGGAGCCTATTTTTTAATATTGTGAAAATGCTCGTGGCCTTGTTTCTTATTTTAGCACTTATTTATCTTATCGTACTCTTCTTACGTCGACGACATACGTTTTTAGAACAACAGGATGTTATTAAAAATTTAGGCGGAATCAGTTTAGGCCAAAATAAATCCATCCAACTTATTCGGATAGGTTCTAGAGTATATGTTGTAGGCGTCGGCGATCATGTCGATTTAATGTTCGAAATAACTGACGAAGAGATACTTGAAAAGTTGTTTACAGAAGAGATGGAGACGAACGACGCACCTTTTTTAGAGCAGTTTTTTCAAAAAGCTTCAAACTCACAGGAAGCAACGAACAATTTTATGCAACAGCTGAAAAGTGAGTTAAGTAGGTTGCAAAAAAACCGCCAAGAGCTTATGACAAAATCGACGAAGAAGGATGATGAACATGAATGATTTTATCGATATATTTTCAAGTTCAGACCCTTCGTCTATCTCTACTTCTGTTCGTTTAATTATTTTGCTAACGATTTTGTCTATAGCTCCAGGGATATTAATACTCATGACGAGTTTTACAAGAATTGTCGTTGTTTTATCCTTTGTGCGTACGTCGCTTGCTACGCAACAGATGCCTCCGAACCAAGTATTAGTTGGGCTCGCCTTGTTTCTTACGTTTTTTATCATGGCTCCGACCTTTCAAGAGGTCTATGATGAAGCCTTACAACCGCTATTCGAGGAAGAAATTACATTAAATGAAGCCTACGATGCAGCGAGTGTACCTATTAAGGAATTTATGGCAAAGCATACGAGGCAGAAGGATCTTGCCTTATTTTTAGATTATGCCGATAAGGAAAGGCCGGAAACCGTTCAAGATATTCCTTTATCGGCTTTAATTCCAGCCTTCGCCATTAGTGAGTTAAAGACGGCCTTTCAAATGGGCTTTATGATTTTTATTCCGTTCCTAATTATCGACATGGCAGTAGCGAGCATACTAATGTCGATGGGGATGATGATGTTACCGCCGGTAATGATTTCCTTGCCCTTTAAAATTTTGCTTTTCGTGCTCGTCGATGGATGGTATTTAATTATTCATTCTCTACTGCAAGGATATTGATGAACTGTAATAGAAAAAGGTGTGACGACGATGAGTCAAGAATTTGTATTATCATTAGCTGAACAAGGAATCATGACAATATTACTCGTTGCTGGACCGGTACTAATCCTAGCTTTAGCTGTCGGTTTATTAGTGAGTATTTTCCAAGCAACGACCCAAATCCAGGAACAAACTTTAGCTTTTATTCCGAAGATTATAGCTGTCTTGTTAGGTATAGTGTTTTTTGGCTCTTGGATGTTAACTCATCTCGTCGAATTCACCACATCACTTTATGAAAATTTAAGTCAGTTTGTAGGATAGAAAATGATTGAACTAATCGATTTAACACTTTTACCGACCTTTTTGTTGATGTTCGCTCGTTTGTTAGCCTTTATAATGACTTTACCGGTCTTTTCCTATCGAACGATCCCGACACCTTATCGGCTTGGCCTTGCTTTTTTCTTAAGCTTGTTAGCTATCAGCCATATCGAGACAGATCTTTCAAGTATAGATACCCATTTTCTTCTTTTACTGATTAAAGAAGTACTAGTCGGTTTAATGATTGGCTTTATTAGTTATCTCGTATTATCTGTCGTACAGATTGCTGGAGGTTTTATCGACTTCCAGATGGGATTTGCTATTGCCAACGTTATTGACCCACAAACCGGAGCCCAAAGCCCGTTAATCGGTCAATACTTTTATATGATTGCTATTTTGTTTTTACTAGCTGTCGATGGGCATCATATCCTGATTAATGGTATGATCCATAGCTTTCAGGTCATTCCTCTGGAATCTTTTTTTAAGATTGAGGGGAATTTTGCAGAGTTTATCCTCGTGACCTTTAATCGCTTATTTATCATTGCTTTTCAAATGGCCTTGCCTTTGGTTGGGAGCCTCTTTTTAGTTGATGTGGCTTTAGGTATTATTGCACGTACTGTACCACAACTTAACGTTTTTGTCGTTGGGTTGCCTTTGAAGATAACCGTTAGTTTTACAGTACTTTTCTTTTTCATGGCCATGTATATCGGCTTAACGAAGTTGTTATTTCAAAGTTTGTTTAACATTATGAACGAATTGATGCTCATTCTCGGAGGTGGTTAAGCTTGAAGACCTTACGTTTAGATTTGCAATTTTTCGCAGGAGAAAAAACAGAGAAAGCTACACCGAAAAAACGAGAAGATGAGCGAAAAAAAGGTAGGGTAGCAAAGAGTCAAGATGTCAACACAGCCTTGATCTTACTTTTTTCTTTCATCGTCTTGGCTGCCTTCGGTTCTTTTATGGCTAACCATATGAAGAGCATATATACAGAAGTGTTTACTAATTTTATCCACTGGGAAGTAACCTTAGAATCGGTACGATTAATCTTTTTAGAGTTACTTTCCACTTTCTTTTATATTATAGGACCTATAATGGTCGTTTCTTTTATTATTTCGATTGCAGCTAACTTGCTACAGATAGGATTTCTCTTTACGACAGAACCATTAAAATTCGACCTAAAGAAAATCGATCCTATCAAGGGAGCAAAGCGAATTTTCTCTGTACGGGCCCTCGTTGAGTTACTGAAGTCCTTTTTAAAAATCTCTTTTATAGGAGCTATTACTTTCTTTGTAATTTGGTTCTATAAAGATGATATTTTAATGTTAGGCTTTAAAAAGCCAGAGTCAGCCGTGAGTTTTTTCGGTCAAGTAACAATTGTGATGGGGATTGCTGCAACGATAGCACTGATAATTTTAGCAGTGCTTGACTATTTGTACCAACGTTATGATTATGAAAAAAATATTCGTATGTCTAAACAGGACATCAAGGACGAATATAAAAATATCGAAGGTGATCCATTAATTAAATCTAAAATCCGCGAACAACAGCGACAAATTGCGATGCGTCGAATGATGGAAGAGATTCCTGATGCGGATGTAGTTATCACTAACCCAACCCATTTCGCTGTGGCAATTAAATATGACGAGTCCATAGCAGACGCACCGGTTGTCGTTGCCAAGGGGAAGGATGCGATCGCTTTGAAAATAATTGAAGAAGCGAAGAAGCATGATGTCATGACGGTTGAGAACAAACCCTTGGCCCGAGCCTTATATCGAGAAGTTGAAATCGATGAACCGATTCCAGAAGAGTTTTTCCAGGCTGTCGCTGAAGTTTTAGCCTATGTCTATGCTTTAGAAAAGCGGACTGTGGTATAAAGAAGGTATTTTCGAAATAAAGGTTTTAAGTTAGGGGAAGAATAATGAAGCTTCGTGATTTATCTGTATTATTAGGTGTCATACTCATTATCATCATGTTAATCATCCCATTGCCTGGATGGTTATTAAGTATACTTATTTTAGTAAACATATCGTTAGCTTTGCTCGTTATTTTGGTTTCCATGAATACGCAGGAGCCTTTACAATTTTCGATTTTCCCTTCTTTACTGCTTTTATTAACGTTATTTCGCTTAGGACTGAATGTTTCAACGACAAGATCCATTCTTTCAAAGGCTGATGCGGGTGGGGTCGTAGATACTTTCGGCTCCTTCGTAATTGGTAATAATCCTTTAGTAGGATTTGTCGTTTTTATCATTTTAGTCATTATTCAATTTATTGTTATAACTAAAGGTGCGGAACGAGTGGCGGAAGTTTCTGCCCGCTTTACCCTCGATGCAATGCCGGGTAAGCAAATGAGTATCGATGCTGATTTAAATGCCGGTTTAATATCTGAACAAGAAGCCAGGGAAAGAAGGAAGAAGGTTGAAGCAGAGGCAGATTTCCACGGTTCTATGGACGGGGCGTCAAAGTTTGTAAAAGGAGACGCTATTGCGGGTATCGTTATCGTGATTATTAATATCGTTTTTGGTCTCATTATCGGTATGGTACAAATGGATATGACGTTTAACGAAGCTATCAATACCTTTATGCGTCTAACCGTTGGAGATGGTTTAGTTAGCCAGATTCCTGCCTTACTCATAGCGACGGCAACGGGAATTGTTGTCACTCGTGTATCTACGGAAGGAAACCTTGGTTCGGATGTAACGGATCAACTTTTACAATATCCAAAGCTATTATTTGTTGCTGCTGGGACTATCTTTTTACTCGGATTTACACCGATAAACTTTCTTTTAACAACATCTATTGCAGCCTTTTTAGCACTAAGTGGCTGGCTTCTGACTCGTCAAGTTGAAGAAGAGCCGGTTGCAGAAGAGGAGATTGATGAGGAAGAAAGTGAAAAAATGAAGGATTCTGAAAGTGTCATTAATTTACTAAGTGTAGATCCGATTGAGTTTGAGTTTGGCTATGCCTTGATTCCTTTAGTTGATGCAAGCCAAGGAGGAGATTTGCTCGACCGTATTGTAATGATTCGTCGTCAGCTAGCGATTGAATTGGGTGTCGTTATTCCCGTCGTTCGTATCCGAGATAATATTCAATTAGAACCGAACGAATATCGTCTAAAAGTAAAAGGGAATGAAGTTGCTAGGGGTGAATTGTTACTCGACCATTTTTTAGCCATGACTCCAGATATCGACGACGATTCCATTGAAGGTATTGAAACAAGGGAACCAGCTTTTGGACTTCCAGCAAAATGGATTAGTGAAGAAGTGAAAGATGAAGCCGAGATGTTTGGCTACACTGTTGTTGATCCGCCTTCGGTTGTGTCGACGCATTTAACCGAAGTTTTAAAGCGTCAGGCATATCAACTTCTAGGAAGACAGGAAACAAAGGAATTAATCGACCATTTAAAAGAAGACTATCCAATTTTAGTTGAGGAAGTGACACCTGATCCATTGTCAATCGGGGATGTACAGAAAGTCTTGGCGAAGCTTTTAAAAGAAAATGTATCAATTCGAAACTTACCTGTTATTTTCGAAACTTTAGCGGACTATGGAAAGATGACGACTGATACAGATTTATTAGCTGAGTATGTTCGCCAATCTTTATCAGCCCAATTAACCAAACAGTATGTGTCTTCGAACGATTCAATTAACGTCGTCACCATATCACAACAAGTAGAAGAGCTCATCATGAATCACATTCAACAGACCGAGCACGGGAACTATTTAGCTTTAGATCCGGAGATTCAGCAAAGGATCGTCACGACGATTCACGAGCAAATAAATGAAGCAGCTTTACAATACGAAAATGTTATTCTCTTATGTTCACCGGCGATTCGGATGTACGTGAAACAATTAATTGATCGTAGTCTACCCGATGTCGCTGTCCTATCTTATAACGAGCTAGAACCTAATGTACAAATTCAGAGCGTTGGGGTGGTGGATGTCGCATGAAAATAAAAAAGTTTGTGGCGAAATCGATGCCAGAAGCGATGAAGAAAATTAAGGAAGAGTTAGGAAATGATGCGATAATCTTAAATAGTAAAGAAGTACAAGCACCAGGACTCTTCGGTCTGTTTCGCCGTAAACAGATCGAAGTTACGGCCATGCTAGATGAGACTATTTCAAAACGTCCAAAGGAGAAAGAGCGTTTTTCCATGCCTGCTCCTAGACCAAGTCGAATTCCACAAATGCCGGTAGAAAAGCCGGCTTCTTCCGCTAAGGAATCTGAGATTTTAGAAGAAATTAAATATTTACAGTCTATTTTAGCGAAACAAACGGTAACTTCTGACATAGATTTTCCACCCCTATTACAGCATATGTATGAGTACTTGCTTGAACAGGAAGTAGATAGATCCCTTGCCACGAGAATTGTTGAAAATATTGCAGAGGAAATAGATAAACAAGATGTCGATCGATTTACATTAAAAAATTTATTGTACAATGAACTTCAAGCTCAATTAGCCGATGTGCCTTTTCATTCAATACGTAAAGATGCGAAAGTATTGCAGTTTGTTGGTCCAACTGGGGTAGGGAAAACGACGACGATAGCGAAGGTTGCCGCTAAATTGATGTTGCAAACTGAGCAATCGGTTGCTTTTATTACTGCAGATACGTATCGAATTGCAGCTATAGAACAATTAAAAACCTACGCGACTATTTTAAACGTACCTTTAGAAGTTGTCTATTCCCAGGAGGATTATGAGAAGGCTTTGCGGAAGTTTGCTAACTACGATGTGATTTTTGTTGATACAGCAGGTAGAAATTATCGGGAAGACAAGTATATAAAGGAATTAGAAGCTTTTATTACGACACCGAAAGAGGTAACCGAAACCTTTCTAGTTCTTGCCCTAACGGCAAAAAGTTCAGACTTGCACGATATATATGAACAATTTAAACCATTAAATATTCACCGGCTCATCTTTACTAAAGTAGATGAAACGGAATCTTACGGTAGTCTTTTAAACCTTCCGCTCACTGAAAAAGTCGATATCGCATACCTTACGAATGGTCAAAATGTTCCTGATGATTTATTAGAAGCAAATAAAAAGATTATTACAGACTTATTGATAAGTAGGTATGGAAATGACTGATCAAGCGACAAACCTACGTAATCGGATGCGTTTCACTGAAGAGCATCGTTGTCGTACGATTGCAATAACGAGCGGTAAAGGTGGTGTCGGCAAGTCTTCTACCGTTTTAAATTTTGCGATAGAACTTCAAAAAAAAGGTAAACGAGTGCTTATCTTTGATTTAGATATCGGAATGGGGAATATCGATATCTTATTAGGGCAACCATCTACATATACTATTGCGGACTTTTTTGAGGAATTTTTACCTATTCATGATATGATAGAAGTAGGTCCAAAGGGTCTGTCCTTTATCGCTGGGGGCACAGGTTTTAACGATTTGTTAGAACTGAACGAAGAAAAATTACAATATTTCTTCACGCAATACGAATCTTTAACGAAGGACTATGATTATATTTTTCTTGATCTTGGTGCTGGTGTTACAGAAGCAAGTTTAAGTTTTATTTTATCTAGTGATGAAGTTTTTGTTGTAACGACACCTGAACCGACGTCGATTGCTGATGCTTACAGTATGATTAAACATATCGTGAAAGAAAATCAACGTCTTCCGATCTATGTGATTATGAATCGGAGCGAATCCCTTCGTTCTGGAAAAAGAATGTTGCGTCGTTTTGGCCAAGTTACGCAGAAATTTTTGAATAAGGAAATCATCGAGTTAGGTGTTCTTCCTTACGATTCGATTGCGCCTAAGGCGGTAAATCGTCAAATTCCTTATGTACTATTGAAGGAAAATGCGACCCTTTCTCGAGCAATGCGTTTACTCGTTGAACGTTATTTAAAAGAAGACTTTTTAGAACCTAAAGAGTCGACAACTTTTGTTCAACGTTTGAAACGGTTTTTACTAGTGAGGTGAGAGATATAGGGGAACCAGCAGTAGTAATTATTGGAAAGCCGACGGTCTATACAGAAAAATTAGCAGAATTAATTTTAGCGAACGGATATGAAGTCCTCACAATCGATATAGCACTAGAAGAAGTGACAGACTTTTTACAAAAACAAAAAAACGTACAACTTTTGATTTTAGATATTGCGTACACGAAAAAAGATGCAAGTATGATTAAGAAAATAAAAAAACTTTCTTCTATCCCAATTATTATTCTATCTAGTCGTTCTGTCCACGATACTGCTCAAACTGTCTATGCGATTGCTGACGGTGCTAATGACTTTATTATCTGTGAGCGTCTAACAGAGACAAGCTATTTACAAGATATAGAAAAAAAGATTTTACATGCTTTAGATTCAAAAAGTTTAATTAAACCTAGTAGAAAGAAGCAAAAAAAGAAAGCTTACCGGGAAGTAAAAAAGAAACATAGTCCAAAGAAACGACCGAAGAAGAGTCAGGATTTTACTCATATTGTTGCAATTGGTACTTCAACCGGTGGCCCCAATGCTTTACAGACAGTATTGAAAAATATACCGAAAGATTTTCCTGCTCCAATTGTTATAGTTCAACATATGCCAGCTGGCTTTACTCGCTCTTTAGCGAAGCGTTTAGATGAAATATGTGAGATCCATGTTAAAGAGGCGACAAATAATGAAAGTTTGCAGGCAGGAACAGCTTATATTGCACCGGGTGAAAACCATATGGAGATTACGGATGATTGCCGGATTCGAATTTATCATGACGATGTGAACGTCGGACACCAACCTTCGGTCAATGTGCTATTTGAATCTATTGCCCGCTTACATCATCTCGAGAAGGTAGCCGTTATTTTAACGGGTATGGGTAAGGATGGTTCTAAAGGGATTAGGAAGCTCAAAGAGGCGGATGACGATACAGTGGTAATTGTAGAGTCCGAAGAAACGGCTGTAATCTTTGGAATGCCAAGGGCCGCAATACGAACAGGCCATGTAACCGAAGTGAGTCGTCTAGAAGATGTCAGTGAAATTATTGTACATTACGTAATGGAAAGAGGGATTTAATATGGAAAACACACAGTATCTCGATATCTTTATCGATGAAAGTACCGAGCATTTGGACACTTTGTATGAACAGATGCTTGAACTTGAGAAAAATCCTGAAGAAAAATCAATCATCGAAGAGATTTTCCGTGCCGCCCACACTTTAAAAGGAATGGCTGCGACGATGGGTTATGATGATTTAGCTAACTTAACTCATAAAATAGAGAATGTTTTCGATGCCATTCGTTACGATAAAATTACGGTAAAAACGGAAATGATGGACGACTTATTTCATGCGGTAGACCACTTAAACGAGATGGTAAGTGATATTGCAAACGGTGGAGATGGCTCCCACGATGTTGAAGAAATAGTTCAACGGCTCGATCAAATCGAGCGAGGGGTAGACCCTTCTGAAATAAAAGAAGAAAAACCTGCTGAATCTGAAAAAAGTAAAACCGAAGGGGATTTGGAAATCGACATTGATGAATTCCAAGTGACGATTATCGAACAGGCAATAGATCAAGGCTTTACATGCTATGAAATGACCGTAGAATTAAGTGAGGAATCTTTGTTAAAAGCTGCTAGAGTTTATATGGTCTTTGATTTGTTAGAAAAGCATGGTGAAGTCATTTACTCAAATCCTCCAGTAAGTGATTTAGAAGAAGAGAACTTTGGAAATGCTTTTAAATTACTTTTTGTTACCGAAACAGACAAGGAAGAAATCAAGGCAAAGGTTTTAAAAGTTTCTGAGATTACAAAGGTAGAGATTGATGAGTTTTCTTTAAAGGCCTATAAAAAGAAACAGGAAGAAGCTGAAGAGAAAAGGTTAGCTGAAGCTAAAAAGAAAGAAAAGCCGAAAGAAAAGAAAGAAAAGGCGTCAAAGAAATCGAAGGCCGCTTCGATGAAGGCTGCACCTACAAAGACTATTCGAGTCAATATTGAACGCTTAGATGTTTTAATGAACTTATTTGAAGAGCTCGTGATCGACAGGGGTCGCCTGGAACAGATTTCGATGGACTTACGAAACAGTGAGTTACAAGAAACGGTTGAACGAATGTCTAGGGTATCGAGCGATTTACAAAATATTATATTAACGATGCGAATGGTACCGATTGATACGGTCTTTAATCGCTTTCCGAGAATGATTCGCCAACTAGCACGGGAACTTGATAAGGAAGTCGAAGTAGAAATTATTGGTGCGGATACAGAGTTAGATCGTACGGTTATCGATGAAATTGGTGATCCACTCGTTCATTTAATTCGAAATGCAGTAGATCACGGTATTGAACCGCCAGAAGAACGTCTTAAAAATGGAAAACCAAGAAAAGGTAAGATTACTTTACAAGCCTACCATAGTGGAAACCACGTATTCGTAGAGATTAAAGACGATGGTGCTGGTATTAAACGAGAAGTAATTAAAAACTTAGCCATTGAACGGGGTCTCATTACTGCCCAAGAAGGGGATGTAATGAGTGACCAACAAATTTATGAGTTAATTTTAATGAGTGGATTCTCAACTAACAAAGAGGTGTCTGATGTCTCCGGTAGAGGAGTCGGTTTAGACGTCGTGAAGACGACAATCGAATCGTTAGGCGGTAATATTACGATTGATTCCGAAGAAGGGGAAGGATCTATTTTCTCTATTCAATTACCACTAACTCTATCGATTATTTCTGTTTTATTAGTAGAATTACAAAAAGAAAAATATGCTATACCTCTTTCCTCAATTATTGAAACGGCTATATTGAAAAAGTCCGATATTTACAAAGCCCACGATAATAAAGTAATCGACTTTCGTGGCAATATCGTGCCACTGGCCTATTTAAATGAAATCTTCGATGTCCCACAAAGGGAGGAAGAAGAGGAAGATGAGTACGTATCGGTAGTAATCATTCGAAAAGGAAATAAACTGACAGGACTTGTAGTCGATTCCTTTATCGGTCAACAAGAAGTCGTGTTAAAATCCTTAGGAAACTACTTAACTAACGTATTTGCTATATCCGGTGCGACGATTTTAGGTGATGGAGAAGTGGCATTAATTATTGATAGTAATGCTTTAATTAAGTAAAGAGATAGTCAGTGAGTAAAGGAGGAGCAAGATTGACGGAAGCAACAGTTATTGATGATAAGTATATCGTTTTTGCGCTCGATGATGAAGAATATGCTATTCCGGTCGAATCCGTAGGCTCAATTGAACGAATTTTACCAATTACCCGAGTTCCAAGCACTCCGAAATATGTAAAAGGTGTCATTAACCTAAGAGGAGTCGTCACGCCGGTTATTGATTTAAAAGAAAAGTTTAAAAACCAATCGATTGTTTTTGATGAACAGACCCGTATTATTATCGTCCACATTAACGATATTACAGTCGGCTTTATCGTCGATAGTGCTAACGACGTCGTCGATATTAATACCGAGGAAGTTGAACCATCGCCGGAAACGATTGATACCGAAGTAACGGAATTCATAGAAGGCGTGGTGAAAATGGATAACCGACTATTTATTTTGCTCGACCTTGAAAAAGTGTTACATGAAGAAGAGACTGAAGAAGTAAAAGCGTAGGAAGGATCATCATGGAATCAAAAAACCTATCCCATTTTGAAAAAGATGTTTTAAGGGAAATTGGTAACATCGGTGCAGGTAATGCAACAGCCTCGATGTCAGAGTTAATTAATAAACAAGTAAAGATGGAAGTACCCTCAGTAAAGGTTGTCACGATTAATGAGATGATGGAAATTATCGGCGGGCCAGAACGGCTTGTCGTATCCATTTTCTTTCGTTTTGAAGGTGAAGTGACAGGCACCGTCTATTTCATATTAACTATTGAAGAAGCGGAATATTTAGTAAGTAAAATGACGAACAACCATCTTACTAAAATTATGGAAAATGGAGAACCGAACCAGATGGCTATCTCTGTTTTACAGGAAGTCGCTAATATTTTGAATGGTTCCTATTTATCTGCGATGGCAGATTTTACAAATTTAAAGATGACAACGAGCATCCCATATCTAAGCATTGATATGGCTGCTGCCACCATTGTTACAGGGCTTGTAGAATTGTCGCGAAGTTCGGATTATGCGATTTTAATCGATACCCAAATAACTAGTAATGAAAAGGATAGTGCAGCACACGGACATTTTTTACTATTACCTGATCCTGAATCTATTCCAAAATTGTTTGCTGCCCTAGGTATAGAACTATGAAGAAGTTACCAGTTGTTTCGGTCGGAATTGCAGACC
This sequence comes from uncultured Pseudogracilibacillus sp., assembly GCA_937974845.1. Classification (GTDB taxonomy): domain Bacteria; phylum Bacillota; class Bacilli; order Bacillales; family Amphibacillaceae; genus Pseudogracilibacillus. The sequence continues at coordinate 30,742 of CALJVC010000050.1, forward strand.
ATAATGTTGTCAAAGCACCGAATAAAATCCGAACCTCGGGATTAGGTTCCTGTGTTGGTGTTGTGATTTATGATCAATTTAGGAAAATAGCCGGCCTTGTTCATATCATGTTACCTGACTCTAGTTTAACGCGACAGAAAGAGTTTAATAAATTCAAATATGCCGACACAGGAATCGATGCTTTAATTGATCGCTTAGTAGTTATGGGAGCAAGGAAAAGCCAATTAAAAGCAAAGATTGCTGGAGGCGCCCAAATGTTTCAATTCCAATCGACATCAGATATGATGCGTATAGGCCCGAGAAATGTTGAAGCGGTAAAGGAACGCTTACAATATCATCATATACCAGTGATTAGCTCTGATACAGGAGGAAGTAAAGGAAGGACGATTGAATTCGATCCTGAGACAGCAAAGTTAAAAATTCGTACAGTCAACCAAGGGGAAAAGTATATTTAATGTCGGTGGAATGGTTTCGGTTAGGGGGATTATAATGAAAACTTCTCAAATTCAAGATATGGATCAAATATGGAAGGAATGGTTAGAAACGCGGGATGAACATCTAGCCAATGATTTAATCGCCCATTACATGTACATCGTCGATTACCATGTTGAGCGAATCGCTAGTCATATTCCCCAAAGCTTTGATCGAAAGGACTTGCATAGCTTAGGTTTGATGGGATTATACGATGCGTTAATGAAGTTCGAGCCAGATAGAAATTTAAAATTCTCAACTTACGCTACAATCCGAGTAAAGGGCTCGATCATCGATGGCCTAAGACGAGAAGATTGGTTACCCCGCTCCTTACGTGAGCAAACGAAAGAAATCGAAAGTACCCTGCAAAGCCTGGAGCAAGAACTCCAACGAACACCGACAGCAGAAGAAATTGCCCAAGAACTAAAAATAGATAAAAAAGTGGTCGAAGAGACTATGACCCATTCCCTCTTTGCGAATATTCTTTCGCTCGATGCAACCGTTGCTACTAATGAAGCAGACCAAGATACGGAAATGGCTGATATGATCGAAGATGATCGAGCAATCTCACCCGATGAAGAAGTGATGTTCAACGAATTAACGGAAGAATTGATTGAAGAAATTAAAAAATTAAACAAAAACGAACAGCTAGTTATTAGTCTTTTTTATGATAAGGAGCTTACCTTGACTGAAATTGGTGAAATATTAAATTTAACAACCTCAAGGATCTCCCAAATTCACAAACAAGCGATTTTTAAATTGCGGAAAACGTTGTCGAAACTTATATAATTCGTAGATTTTCTTAAAGGAGTGAGAGCGTGCAAGTTCTGCAGGAATTGTTTAAAGTTGAGGTTACCTCAGACCGACTAGAAGCATCGCTTTCGTTTAGAAATCCGGATGTTTTGTTGGAAGCAGAGGATCCAATAGAGCTCACAAAAGAATCTTTACTTTCATATTTAAAAAAACAAAATATACATTACGGTATTAAGCATCAAGTGGTTGAGGAAATTGTCGAACAATTCCCAGAGATTAACTTACCAAAAGTCATCGCTGAAGGAAGTAAAGCTATAGATGGAGAGCCCGGTGAAATTACTTATCATTTTGATATGACAACTGAGGTGGAAAGGGAAGCTGAAGAAGACGAAAGCTTTGATTTTCGAGATGTAATGCGGATTCCGACGGTAGAAAAAGGAGAAAAGTTAGCGACGATTGTAGCACCGACTAAGGGTGAGGATGGAAAGACAGTACAGGGAACGGTTATTAAAGCACGCCCTGGAAAACCGGCCTTATTACGTCCGGGGAAAAATGTCAGCTTCGACGAAGGGGAACAAAGCTTTTTTGCAGAAGTTGATGGTCAAGTATCCGTTATTAATAAACGGATTCATGTCCACGATGTGTACGAAGTAAATGAAAGTATTTCTATGAAAATAGGTAATATTGACTTTCCAGGAACGGTAATTATTCGTGGAGATGTGCCCACGGGATTTACAATAAAGGCGAGCGGTGATATTAAAATTTTTGGTTTAGTTGAAGCAGCAACGATTTTAGCCGAGGGAAGTGTGATGGTCTCGGAAGGTATTGCTGGTTTAGGTACGGGAACAATCGAGGCTGGAGAAGATGTTCAAATTGGCTATATAAACCAAGGAAAGGTGAAGGCCGGCCATAATATTTTAGTAGAAAACTCCATCATGCATAGTGAATGTACGGCACAAAACGATATTATTTGTCATCGGGGGAATATTGTCGGAGGAGTTATTTCGGCTGGTGGAGCTATTCAAGCGAACAATGTAGGAAACCGTATGAATACGAAAACGAACCTTTCTTTTGGAATGGATTATAAGCTGTTAGAGCGTCAAAAAGAATTGGATGATAAACTATCAACATTAGAAGATAACTATCAGAAGTTAAAGAAGTTGGAGGAAAATTACAAACAAATCGATCCTTCAACAATCGATCAAAAAATGCGAATAACGTTACTTCGTTTACAATACTCTTTAGAAAAAACCGTAGATCAAATTAAAGAACACAAAGAACAAATAGCTTCTATTAACGCCTCTTTAGGCGATGTTAATCGTGCGTATTTGAAAGTGAAAAAGACAATCTATCCAAACGTTACCGTGCAATTTGGTCGTTATAAACGAACGATTGACAAAGAGTTTTTCGATGTTACAATTGTAACAGATAAGAATGAAATCGTGATACGTAATTAATGAAGACCTTTTACACAGTAGCCTAACTTGATCAGTTAAAGGAAGGGATACTATGGGATTACGAGCGCTTGAGATGCAAGTAGCTATACCTCGTTCGCAAGATGCGAGTAAGATGCAGGAACAGTTATCCCGTCAAGGGCAACAATTCCAAGAGACCTTGACTGAACAACGGTTGCGTGAAGAAGTAATTAAACGTCATCAAACGAATCGTCATGAGGGAGTTTTAAAGCGGGACGTGTTAGATGATGAAGCACGAAGACGTCATCGTAAGGGAGAGGCGCTACAGAAAAAAAAGAAAAAGACAGAAATGGCTACTCGCCCTATCTCCCCACAGATGAAGCATCCATATTTAGGAAGACAAATCGACTGGAGTGGCTAGGAAGGGAAAGTACATGACATCATTTTTATTGTTAGTGAGTTTTTTAATCCATCTTTTACTGATTATTGCTGTATACCATTTATATGATAAATTAAAACAGACAAAAACAGCCCAGGCGGACGAGCTAAAGGAGATGCTTGCCTCTTTTATGGAAGAAATTCGTGAGGAAAATCAAAAGCTAGAAGAAAACTTGCGGAAAGAGAGAGAATCTCGCCATATAAGGGATCACGTTGCAAGGACAAGGCTAATGTCTGAGTCGGAGCTAAAGCAATCCTATAGCAAGGGGCCTAAGGAAGAGCCCTTGATGCCACCTCCAGAGATACAAGCCGGCGAACAAGTAGAAACATCTTTAGAAAGTAAAGTGCTTCAACTAAAGCAAGAGGGAAAGTCCGTCGAAGAAATTGCTAAACAATTAAATCGGGGCAAGACTGAAATTGACTTATTGCTCAAATTACATCAAAAGTAATGGGAGTAAAAGGATTTGGCCTGGGCCGAATCCTTTTTTCATAGATTAGGGGAATTTTCTTGCTAATCGATGCCCTTTATGGTAATTTAATTAGGGTAATAATTAATCTATTACACACACTTAACAATTTACACATAGGTGCTGCGTATGCAGTCATGGGTAAAGATGCGTTAAGTGGAGGTAAAACCAAGAGGAGGATTTTCATGTCAATTATTTCAATGAAGCAACTGTTAGAAGCTGGGGTCCATTTCGGTCACCAAACTCGCCGTTGGAACCCAAAAATGAAGCCTTACATTTTCACTGAAAGAAATGGAATTTACATTATTGACCTACAGAAAACGGTCAAAAAAATCGAAGAAGCATATGAGTTTGTAAGACAGCTTGCTGCTGACGGTGGAAAGGTTCTATTTGTCGGTACGAAGAAGCAAGCGCAAGACTCTGTTAAAGAAGAAGCGACACGTTCAGGTATGTTCTATGTTAACCAGCGTTGGTTAGGTGGAACGTTAACGAACTTTAAAACAATCCGTAAGCGAATCAACCGTCTAAACGAAATCGAAAAGATGGAAGAAGACGGAACTTTTGATGTCCTACCGAAAAAAGAAACAATTAATTTAATGCGTGAAAAGGAACGTTTACTCAAGTTCCTCGGTGGAATTCGCGAGATGGACGAATTACCTGATGCGGTATTTATTATCGATCCGCGTAAAGAAAATATTGCGGTAGCAGAAGCTAGAAAGTTAAATATTCCAATTGTTGGAATTGTTGATACAAACTGTGATCCAGACGAGATCGATTACATTATCCCAGCAAATGATGATGCGATTCGTGCCGTACGCTTACTAACATCTACTATTGCCGATGCGATTATCGAAGGCAAGCAAGGAATGGAAGAAGACACGGTGAAGGAAGAGGACGCAAAGCAAGAAGAAACGGTAGAGACCTCGCAAGAAGAGGTTACCGAAGCACAAACTGAAGAAGCCGAATCAGCTGAGTAAGGTAGAAGAAATAAGGTGATAATAGGGGATAGCATCCGATTATCACCTTTTTTAAAGATAGATACGTATTCGATTTGATTATTAGGAGGATGAATAATGGCAATTACAGCGAAAATGGTTAAAGAGTTACGGGAAAAAACTGGCGCAGGAATGATGGATTGTAAAAAAGCGCTTCAAGAAACTAACGGAAATATGGAAGATGCGATCGATTACTTAAGAAAAAGTGGTGCAGCCCAAGCAGCTAAAAAGGCTGACCGTATCGCGGCGGAAGGTACGACTTATATTGGAGTAGACGGTAATGATGCTGTCCTCGTTGAAGTTAACTGTGAAACAGACTTTGTTACAAAGAACGACACGTTCCAACAACTTGTTAAAGAGCTTGGTACACATATTCTTGCAAAGAAGCCAAAGACAGTAGAAGAAGCTCTAGAACAGCAAATGGAAGGTAAAGAGGAGACCGTTCAAGAAACAATCAACAATGCTGTTGCGACAATTGGTGAAAAGTTAACTTTACGTCGATTTGCACTCTTATCTAAATCAGACGACGATGTTTTTGGCTCCTATTTACACATGGGTGGTCGCATCGGTGCACTTGTTCTATTAGAAGGTTCATCAAACGAAGAGTTAGCGAAGGATGTAGCTATGCATATTGCAGCTATCAATCCGAAATATATTGCCCGTGAAGACGTAGCTCAAGATGAAGTTGAGCGTGAGCGTAACGTATTAACAGAACAAGCGTTAAATGAAGGTAAACCAGAACATATTGTTGAAAAAATGGTAGAAGGCCGTTTAAACCGCTTCTTTGAAGGCATTTGTCTTTTAGAGCAAGACTTTGTTAAAGACCCTGACACGAAAGTGAAAAAACTTGTTGAAAAAGAGGGTACAAAAGTAAAAGAATTTGCTCGTTTTGAAGTCGGTGAAGGAATCGAGAAAAAAGAAGAAGATTTCGCTGAAGAAGTACGCAGTCAAATGAAACAGTAAAGTATTTAGGGGACACCTCGGTGTTCCCTATTTCTAAATGATATACTAAACATAAGAAGAATACAGCTATTTTGGAGGTTACTATGACAACGCGTTATCAACGAATCGTATTGAAGTTAAGTGGAGAAGCCTTAAGCGGTGATAAAGGATTTGGCCTCGACCCTAAGGTTGTGAAGTCGATTGCAGAGGAGATCAAAGAAGTTGCAGAGTTAGGAGTAGAAATTGCTGTCGTTGTCGGCGGTGGAAATATTTGGCGTGGCCGTGTAGGTAGCGAAATGGGAATGGAAAGGGCAAATGCTGACTATATGGGAATGCTAGCTACTGTTATGAACTCCTTAGCCCTACAAGATAGTTTAGAAGCGATTGGTATTCCTACTCGAGTGCAAACTTCTATCGAAATGCGCCAAGTTGCAGAACCTTACATAAGACGTAAAGCGGTACGTCATCTTGAAAAGAAGCGCGTTGTAATCTTCGCGGCCGGAACGGGAAATCCTTATTTTTCAACGGATACGACTGCAGCCTTACGTGCTGCTGAAATCGAAGCTGATGTGATTTTAATGGCGAAAAACAATGTCGATGGTGTATATAGTGATGATCCAAAAATAAATAAAAATGCCAAAAAATACGATCACCTATCCTATATGGATATGTTAAATGAAGGCTTAGCGGTAATGGATTCAACTGCTTCCTCACTCTGTATGGATAACGATATTCCACTCATCGTATTCTCTGTTACAGAACCAGGAAATATTAAGAGAGTTGTTCAGGGAGAAACTCTCGGTACAACGATAAGGGGGAAATAAAATGCCACAACAAATATTAAAAGAAATGAAAAGTAAAATGGAAGATGCTGTCCAAGCTTTAACTCGTAACTTAGCGACTGTACGAGCAGGACGAGCGAATCCATCTTTACTGGATAATGTATATGTTGAATATTATGGTACACAAACACCTTTAAATCAGCTCGCTAGTGTCGGTGCTCCTGAAGCCCGTTTGTTAGTCATTACACCCTTTGATAAATCAGCAATCGGCGAGATTGAAAAGGCAATACAAAAAGCCGATCTCGGTTTGTCACCTTCTAGTGATGGAAACGTCGTTCGTTTAAATATTCCACCATTGACGGAAGAAAGACGCCGTGAGTTAACACGGGTCGTCGGGAAGTATGCTGAAGAATCTCGAATTCAAATCCGAAATCTCCGTCGGGAAGCAAACGATCAGTTGCGGGAGATGGAAAAGGCTGGAGATTTAACGGAAGACGAATTAAGAAAGAACGAAGAGAACGTGCAAAAAGAAACGGATCAATTTATCGCTAAAGTTGATGAGATTGCTAAAGCAAAAGAAGACGAAATTATGGAAGTGTAAGTATATGGAAAAGACCCTCTTAAGACGATTGATAAAAGAGGGTCTTTCGCTTTTCGATTTATTTTATCGTTTCGCCCATTGTTTTCTTTACATAATGAAGATAAATCGATTATACTTTATGAAGAGCATATACTAAGGATAAATGGTATGGGCAAATTTTGAAGCTTATCGTGCCGTATGTCGTTATGATGTACATTAAAGGCATATATTCCTTTTGGGGGACGAATCATGTCGATAAAATTACCTTTTTTTAATAAAAAAGATTCCGAAATAAAAGAAACTATACAAGATGAATTGCTTGAAGATAAGTTGCCAAAACACGTCGCAATTATCATGGATGGAAATGGACGTTGGGCGAATAAACGAGGTTTACCTAGAGTTGCCGGTCATAAAGAGGGAATGGAAGTCGTACAGCGAATTGTTAGAACAGCTGTACGTTATAAGATAGAAATTTTAACGATGTATGCTTTTTCTACTGAAAACTGGAAACGACCAAAGCAAGAGGTGGACTATTTACTTCGTCTACCGAAAATGTTTTTAAATGTTTATTTGCCGGAACTAGTAGAAAAGAATGTCAAAGTAAATATGATTGGTTCACTCGATTCCTTACCTGACCATACGAAAGAAGCGGTTCAAGAAGCTATGGAGAAGACGAAGCATAACACAGGTTTACTGTTGAACTTTGCCTTAAATTATGGTGGGAGAAATGAAATCATCCATGCTATCGGTCGGATGGTGACGGATATTGAAAAGGGTAAGGTGAAAAAGGAGCATATTACAGAGGAGCTTTTTAGTACGTATTTATATACCAATGATTTTTGTGATCCGGATCTCATCATTCGAACGAGCGGAGAGCAACGTTTAAGCAACTTTTTATTGTGGCAATCGGCCTATTCTGAGTTTTGGTTTACAAAGGTGTTATGGCCTGATTTTACAGAAGAGATGTTTGTGCAAGCTTTATATGATTATCAAAATCGAACCCGTCGTTACGGTGGCGTATCTTACGATTAGGAGTCGAACATAGATGAAACAAAGAATAATAACGGCGATTATAGGAATATTAATCGTCATACCTATTATATTATATGGTAGTTGGCCCTTTACACTAACCGTGTATTTTTTAGCTACAGTAGCTCTGTATGAATTACTTAGAATGTTTTCATTCAAACGGCCTTTGATTTTGGCTTTAACTGTTTTTTTCCTTTGGAGCTTTATTTTTTTTCAAGGAGAATATCATTTTTCTCACACACTTATTGATGTTAAAGGCCTACTTCTGTTTTATTTACTCGTTTATCTCATACTTGTCGTCCTATCTAAAAATAAATTTACGATTAATGATGTGAGTCGTTTACTCTTTGCAATCCTATTCCTAGGCTTTAGTTTCCACTATATGTTGTATGTTCGGGAGTATGGCTTACATTTATTTTTATTTATTTTATTTGTCATCTGGGCGACAGATACTGGGGCTTATTTTACCGGTCGACGCTTCGGAAAGAGGAAACTTTGGCCTGCAATCAGTCCAAATAAAACGATTGGCGGTGCCCTCGGTGGGATTCTTTTCGCCTTAATTGTTGCCAACGTTTTCCATCTTTTCTATTCTTTCGACCTATCTTTTTTCGCCTTAAATGGCGTGGCCTTACTTATTTCGATTTTTGGACAACTAGGGGATCTAGTCGCTTCGAGTATGAAGCGGGCTTATGATATTAAGGATTTCGGTCGTATTTTCCCTGGTCATGGTGGAGTGCTAGACCGGCTCGATAGCTTTATCTTTGTGTTATTATTATTACAGATGCTTAATATCTTTTAATAAGTTTAAGCGAAGCTCCAAACCTAAAAGGAGCGAAAAAGGGAGTGTGTTTGCTTGAATACCGTCATCGCCTTTATTTTTATGTTTGGACTTTTAGTCTTTGTCCATGAGTGGGGGCATTTAATTTTCGCTAAAAGAGCAGGGATGCTCGTTCGTGAATTTGCCATTGGCTTTGGACCGAAAATCTTTTCCTTTGTAAGAAATGAAACTTTATATACGATTCGTATTTTACCTATCGGTGGTTACGTTCGCGTCGCCGGTGAAGATCCAGAAATTATAGAATTAAAACCTGGCCACCATATCGCCCTCGAGTTAAATGAAGATGGAAAGGTAAAGCATATTATTGTGAATCAAAAAGATAAATATCCAAATGCCTTTCCTTTGGAAGTCGATTCAATCGATTTGAATCATGACTTATATATCGAAGGTTATGATCCAGAAGATATGGAAACGAAAAAGCGTTACGATGTAGATCGAAAAGCGTTCTTTATCATGGATGGAATTAAGACCCAAATTGCTCCTTATGACCGACAGTTTGCTTCGAAGACGGTTGGTCAGCGAGCGATGCAACTTTTTGCCGGTCCAATGATGAATTTCGTTTTAGCCCTAGTGATTTTCTTTATTATAGGTCTTTTTCAAGGAGTGCCGACAGAACAGCCGATTATCGGTGAGGTGATGCCCGATACTCCGGCAGATAAAGTAGGTTTAACAGAAGGAGATCGGGTGTTAGAAATTAACGGTACAAAGGTCAATGATTGGTTATCTTTTACAAAAATTATTCGACAACATCCTAATAGTGAAATCGAGCTCCTGCTAGAAAGGGATGACCAGTTAGAAACGCTAAAAATCACTCCGCAGGAAGCTGTCATTGAGGAAGAGCCCGGAAAGGAAGTCGTCATTGGTCAGGTCGGCGTTTTACCAGCCTTTGAGAAATCGTTAGTGAAAACGATTGTCTACGGTGTTAATCTCACTTACGATACAACAAAGCTAATCCTCGTTAACTTATTTATGTTAATTACTGGCCAAGTGTCGATTGAATTGTTATCTGGACCGGTTGGTATTTATGACGCAACGGATCAAATTGTACAAACCGGCTTTATTAACTACTTAATGTGGACGGCTATGTTAAGTATCAACTTAGGTATTATTAACTTAGTTCCTCTCCCAGCTTTAGATGGTGGTAGACTACTCTTTGTAGGAATCGAAGCTGTTCGGGGAAAACCGGTCGATCCACAGAAGGAAGGCTTCGTACATGTGATAGGTTTTTTACTTCTGATGTTACTCATGATTGTTGTCACATGGAACGATATTCAACGACTTTTCTTATAAGTAAGGATAGTAAATACAATTTAACCTAGTTCATTTTGAATTAGGTTATTTTTTCGCATTTGAATAGAGAAGGGAGCTTGTCGCAAGGATGGAAAACAATAATCGAATGTCGATACTATTACAACAGATTCAATTACCGAAGGAACAAGAGGATTTTTTTCAATCGGCTAAGTTAGAAAAGGTAGTCGTTCATCGCGATCGCTCCATGTGGGAGTTTTTTATTCGTACGTCCCAACCCTTACCTTTCGATTATTTCTATAATTTTCATCGCCATTTAGAACGTGCTTTTACGAACATTGCAAAGGTAGGCCTTTGTCTTTCGGCACCAGAGAAAGTAGAAGATGAGAAGGAATTATATTTATATTGGCGGTACTTTCTTACTACTTTGCCAAAGCTCTTGCCTTCGGAAAGACAGAGGTTAGAAGGTGCAAAACTAGAAAAGAACCGGCTTCTAGTACAGGTTCACTCAGAAGCAGAACGGGTTTCCTTAGAGAAGAAAATCCAGCCAATGATTGCTGCCTTTGTTGAACGGTATAATTTAGCTCGCCTTGTCTTAGATATTTCTGTCGAGCATAATGAGGAAGCATTCGAGCATTTTAGAAAACAAACGGAAAAAGAGTATGAAGTCTTTGTAGAGCAACTCAAGCAAGATAAACAAACTAAAGTGACGAAGGAAAAACAATCCGAGCCGGACATTTTCATGATCGGTTCGAAAATCCATGAAGAGCCTATCAGTTTAGAGCAAATCGTCGAGGAAGAAAAACGAGTTACTGTACAAGGGTATATTTTTAGCAAGGAGGTCCGTAATTTAAAATCCGGTCGAAAACTTCTTCTGTTAAAAATTACGGACTATACTGACTCTTTGGAAATAAAGATGTTTTCGAAAAACGAACACCAAGAAGCATTGTTTTCCCTAGTGAAAGAAGGTACATGGATAAAAGCTCGAGGACCCGTTCAAACCGATCGCTACTCTAATGAATTAGTGATGATGCCGTATGACATTGTAGAAGTTCAGGTGCCTAGTAAAATAGATGAGGCAGAAGAGGGGAAAAAACGTGTCGAACTTCATGCACATACGACGATGAGCCAACTCGATGCCGTAGTAAGCGCAAAGGAGTTAATCCAACGGGCTGCTGCCTGGGGACATGATGCGATTGCCATTACAGACCATGCTAATGTCCAAAGTTTCCCGGAAGCTTTTTATGCAGGTTTAGATCACGATATAAAAGTGATTTATGGTATGGAAGCCAATATCGTCGATGATGGGGTACCGATTGTTTACCATCCGACTAATGAACCTTTAGAAGAAGCTACCTACGTTGTTTTTGACGTAGAGACGACCGGTCTCTCTTCGGTGTATGATACGATTATTGAAATCGCCGGTGTCAAGATGCGAAATGGGGAAATTATCGATCGTTATGAAAGCTTTGCTAATCCCCATCGCCCCTTACCAGAGAAAATAGTCGAAATTACCCAAATAACAGATGATATGTTACAGGATGCACCGGAAGTTGATGTAGTTCTTAAGGAGTTTTATGAATGGGTTGGCGACAGCGTCCTTGTTGCACACAATGCGGCCTTTGATATCGGCTTTTTAAATGTAGGTTATGAGAAAATAAATCTACCCAAAATACAACAACCGGTTATTGATACATTGGAGCTAGCACGGTTTCTCTTTCCACAACTTGGTAACCATCGTTTAAATACATTATGTAATCATTTGCAGGTAGAACTTGTCCAGCATCACCGTGCCATTTATGACGCCGAGGCAACGGCATACATGTTTTGGAAATTAATCGATCGGTTAAAAGAAAAGGGCCTTGATCATATCGACCAATTGAATGAAGAGGTGAGTCGTGTAAGTCGATATGAACAATCCCGACCCTTTCATTGTACAATCCTTGTTCAAAATGAAAAGGGGTTAAAAAATTTATATAAGCTGGTTTCAGAAGCCCATATTAATTATTTTTACCGAGTGCCAAGAATTCCTCGCTCCTTGCTTGAGCAAAACCGAGAAGGATTATTAGTCGGCTCGGCTTGTGCTGAGGGAGAGATTTTCGATGCAGTGATGCAGAAGCCTTTAGATGAAATTGAAGGTCTGGCACAGTTTTACGATTATTTAGAGATCCAGCCAATCGAACAATATTATCCTTTAATAGAACGTGGTGTTGTCCATAATGAGGCACAATTGATGCAGGTTGTGAAAAATATTGTTGCGTTAGGAGAAAGGTTAAACCTTCCTGTTGTCGCTACTGGTAATGTGCATCATTTAGATCCGGAAGATCAAATTTATCGAAAAATCCTACTTGCATCCCAGAAGGGGAATCCTTTAAACCGGGTAACTTTACCGGACCATTCCTTCAAAACGACAGGAGAAATGCTCGAAAGCTTTTCTTTTTTAGGAGAAGAGACGGCTTATAAGGTCGTTGTCGAACATTCGCAGAAGATAGCTAATCAGATTGAAAAAATAAGTCCGATCAAAAGCGAACTATATACGCCTAGTATCGACGGCGCTGAGGAGGAAATCCGTCGTTTAACCTATGATAAGGCAAAATCGATTTACGGGGATCCTTTACCTGATATCGTTGAAAAAAGAATCAAGCGAGAGTTAGAGAGTATTATAGGCCACGGCTTTAGTGTTATTTATCTTATTTCCCATAAACTTGTCAAAAAATCTTTAGACGATGGTTATCTTGTCGGCTCTAGAGGTTCCGTTGGTTCTTCCTTGGTCGCTACGATGACCGAGATTACAGAAGTTAACCCGTTGCCACCGCACTATGTTTGTCCGTCCTGTAAATATAGTGAATTTATTACTGATGGTTCTTATGGCAGTGGATTTGATTTACCGAAAAAGGATTGTCCGAAATGTGGTACTAACCTCCATAAAGACGGACAAGATATTCCCTTCGAGACTTTTTTAGGTTTTGAAGGGGATAAGGTACCGGACATCGATTTGAATTTTTCTGGAGAATATCAGCCCATTGCCCATGAGTATACACGGGAACTGTTTGGGGAGGACTATGTTTATCGGGCCGGTACTATTGGAACTATTGCGACCAAAACGGCTTATGGTTATGTTCGCGGATATGCCAACGATCATGATCTTTATTTACGAAATGCTGAAATCGACCGCCTCGTTCAAGGCTGTACCGGTGTAAAACGAACGACTGGCCAGCATCCCGGTGGAATCATCGTCGTTCCCGAGGACAAGGAAATTTATGATTTTACACCTATTCAATATCCAGCAGATGATAAAAATAGCGAATGGAAAACGACACATTTTGCATACGAATCCCTCGAGGATAGTCTTTTAAAGTTAGATATTCTAGGTCATGATGACCCGACGGTGATTCGTATGTTACAAGACTTAAGTGGAATCGATCCAAGGGATATTCCTCTAGATGACGAAAATATGATGGGAATCTTCTCGAGCACGGAACCCCTCGGGTTAAAACCTGAACAAATCGGTAACAAGGTTGGTACTTTAGGTGTCCCAGAGTTCGGTACTTCCTTCGTTCGTCAAATGTTGGAGGAAACGAAGCCGAAAACGTTCGCTGAACTAGTCATTATTTCTGGCTTATCCCATGGTACCGACGTATGGTTGGGTAATGCTCAGGAATTAATTAATAATGGAACTTGTGAAATAGGCGATGTTATCGGTTGTCGAGACGATATAATGGTTTATTTGATGCAGAAAGGTTTAGAAGCTCAGCTAGCCTTTACAATTATGGAATCCGTTCGGAAAGGGCGAGGCCTAAAGGACGAATGGATTGTCGAGATGAAAGAAAAAGGTGTTCCAAACTGGTATATCGATTCTTGCCAAAAAATAAAATACATGTTCCCTAAGGCCCACGCTGCTGCTTATGTTTTAATGGCTGTGCGTATCGCTTATTTTAAAGTGTATTATCCTATTCTCTTTTACGCCGCTTACTTTTCGGTTCGGGCGGATGATTTTGAAATTGATACGATGATTCGGGGTTCAGAGGCCCTGCGTAAGCGAATTGAAGAAATTAAAGCAAAAGGAAACGATGCATCGCCGAAAGAAAAGAACGTTCTTACCGTATTAGAGGTTGCATTAGAGATGAATGAACGAGGTTTTCGTTTTCAAAAAGTAGATCTCTATCGTTCTGATGCGGTGAACTTTATCGTCGATGGTGACAGCTTGATCCCACCATTTAAGACGATCGAAGGATTAGGGGTTAACGCAGCCCATAATATCGTAAAAGCTCGGGAACAAGGGGAGTTTTTATCGAAGGAAGATCTCCGTCAAAAGGCAAAGTTATCGAAGACGGTTTTAGATGAATTAGATGCCCATGGTTGTTTAGAAGGAATGGAGGAACAGAATCAACTTTCTTTCTTCTAACGTGAAAGTTTCAGTTTCATTTGTCAATGGGTATAGTTTGTGTTATACTTATCTTCGAAATGCAACAGCCTGTTAACAAAAAGAGTGGGAACGTCCCACTCTTTCTTCTATAGGAATGACGTAATTTTCCCTTGCCCAGCTTTGGCAGGGGTTTTATGTTTAGAAAAGATTTGTAAGGAAAGGCTGATAAGCCATACTACTGGGTAAGGAGTGTGAGAAGGATGAGTAAAGCGATATTGCAAAGAGTAGAAAGCTTACTTCAACCGATCTTAGAAGAACGTGAGCTATCGCTCTTTGATTTAGAATTTGTTCATGAGCGGAAGGACCATTACTTACGGGTGTATATCGATAAAAAAGGCGGTGTCGACTTAGATGAATGTAGCCTTGTATCGGAAAGATTAAGTGAAAAATTAGATGAAGAAGACTTCATAAAGGGAAGTTACTATTTAGAAGTCAGTTCACCCGGAGCGGAACGTCCTTTAAGAAATAAGGAAGAGCTAATCGAACATATCGGTGAAAATGTCTTTGTTTCCCTATATGTTCATGTCGATGGTGAAAAACAATACGAAGGCAGATTGTTGGATGTAGAAGATGACATCGTAACGATTGAATATAAATTTAAACATACGAAAAAGCAAGTAGAGATTCCATATGATAAAATCGCCAAAGCAAGACTTGCTGTTATACTATAAGGGGGAAAATTAAATTGAGCAGTGAGTTGTTTCAAGCATTAACGATGCTTAGTGAGGAAAAAGGGATTGATAAAGAGACTTTATTAGAAGCATTGGAAGCGGCCCTTATTTCTGCCTATAAGAAAAACTTTAAATCAGCTAGTAACGTGTCTGTAAAATTTAATGAAGAAGAAGGCGTTATGAAGGTTTTCTCAAGAAAGAAAGTCGTCGAAGAGGTAGAAAACGACCGCGAAGAAATTAGCCTAGACGAAGCGAAACAAATTGATTTAAATTATGAAATTGGTGATATCGTCGAGGAAGAAGTAACGCCGAAGGATTTTGGACGAATTGCAGCACAAGCAGCGAAACAAGTTGTGACCCAACGGGTAAGGGAAGCGGAAAGAGACATTATTTATGAAGAGTATATCGATCGTGAAGAAGACGTATTAACGGGAATTGTCGAACGGGTCGATGCCCATAACGTCTATGTAAATATCGGTAAGATCGAAGCGAAACTTTCCCGAATGGATCAAATTGAATCAGAGAGTTATGAAGTCCATGATCGTATCAAGGTTTATGTGACTAAAGTGACGAAAACAAATAAAGGCCCTCAAGTATCGATTTCTCGCTCCCATCCAGGCTTATTAAAGCGGCTTTTTGAGATGGAGGTACCAGAAATTTACGACGGTACCGTAGAGATTAAATCGATTTCTCGAGAAGCTGGAGAACGTTCGAAAATTTCCGTCTACGCAAGTAATCCCGAAGTCGACCCTGTCGGCTCCTGTGTTGGACCGAAAGGACAACGGGTTCAGGCGGTTGTCAATGAATTAAACGGCGAAAAAATCGATATCGTTAAATGGTCAGAAGATCCAGTAATCTATGTTTCAAATGCCTTAAGTCCTTCGAAAGTAATCGATGTATTAGTCGATGAAGAGGAAAAGGCAACGACTGTGATCGTTCCTGATGATCAATTATCATTAGCTATTGGTAAGCGAGGACAGAATGCCCGTCTTGCTGCCAAGTTAACAGGCTGGAAAATTGATATTAAGAGCGAGTCTGAAGCAAAAGAATTGGGCATTGACTTCGGACAATTAAAAGAAGAAACAATGGATACGGAAGATACTAGCATAGAAGAACAAGCGGAGGATTTTTTACTGACGGAAGATTCAGACACCGCTTCGTCTGATGACGATTACTTATTCGAATAAGGAGGCATTTTTATGGCAAGGAAAAGAAAAATTCCCCAAAGAAAATGCATCATTACGAATGAGATGAAACCGAAAGAAGAAATGATTCGTATTGTCCGAACGAAAGAAGGGGACGTATTTATAGACCCGAAAGGTAAGCAAAATGGACGTGGAGCTTATTTAACGATCGATCCGGAAGTCTTTCGGAAGGCAAGGGAAACGAATATTTTAAACGAAGTTTTTAAAATCGAAGTTGACCCTTCTATATACGACGAACTTGAGCAATTATTGGAGCAAGAGCATGAGTGAGATTCAGGCCTTAAACTTATTAGGTTTAGCCTATCGAGCTGGAAAAGTACGAACCGGAATCGATGCTATTTTACGGGATATTGAGCGGGGAAATATCGCACTGTTACTTATAGCATCTGATGTGAAAAAGAACACAAAAAAACAATTGGTGAATAAATGCAACTACTACGATGTACCTTATATTGAATTATCTAATCGTTATGAGTTAGGAAAGGCGATAGGAAAAGGTGCACGGGTTGCAATAGGTATTTCAGACGGAGGATTCGCTCGTAAATTTAAAAATATCATTGCGGGGTGAACGTATGAGTAAGATGAGAATTTATGAATATGCAAGAGAAAAAGATATTTCTAGTAAAGAAGTGATTGAGCAACTGACGAAAATGGGCATGGAAGTATCAAGCCATATGGCTTCGATCGATTTAGAAGCGCAAATAAAGTTAGATGAAATATTCGATGCAACGAAGCAGAAATCGGAAGAGAAAGTAGAGAAAAAAGAGAAAAAGAAAAAAGAGGATAGAAAGAAAAAATCCCAACCGAAAAAACAAAAGAAGAAAAAATCTAAAAAGAAAAAACATAAACAAGAAGAAAAAGAAGAGCAGGTCGACCACCTTGTTTATAGTGGAGCGTTAACCGTCGATGAATTAGCGCAACGGATTAATAAAGACGTATCAGAAATTATTAAAAAGCTCATGTTCTTAGGCATAATGGCGACGAAAAACCAAGATTTAGATGATGATGCCATCGAGCTAATTTGTGAAGATTACGGTATTACTGTAGAAAAGGAAGTTGTTTTAGAAGATACGGATTTCGATAAATACCGTAAAGAGGATTCAGAGCGCGATTTAAAAGAAAGACCTGCTGTCGTAACGATTATGGGGCACGTCGACCATGGAAAGACGACCTTACTCGATTCCATTCGACAAACGAAAGTTACGGAAGGGGAGGCTGGTGGAATTACCCAGCATATCGGTGCGTATCAAGTGACTCGAGACGGTAAAAACATTACTTTCTTAGATACGCCTGGACACGAAGCCTTTACGAGCATGCGTTCTCGCGGGGCCCAAGTGACGGATATAGCGATTTTAGTCGTTGCTGCCGATGATGGAGTCATGCCTCAGACAATCGAAGCCCTTAACCACGCAAAAGCAGCGGAAGTACCGATTATCGTCGCTGTGAACAAGATGGATAAGGAACACGCAAATCCGGAACGTGTCATGCAAGAGTTAACTGAGCACGGTTTGATCCCTGAAGATTGGGGCGGAGATACAATCTTTGTACCGATATCTGCTCTACGAGGAGAAGGAATTGATGATTTATTAGAGATGATTTTACTCGTAGCGGAGATGGAAGAGCTAAAGGCAAATCCAGATAAAGAGGCCTTCGGTACAGTAATTGATGCTCGTTTAGACCGTGGCCGGGGAGTAGTTGCTACGTTACTCGTTCAAGAAGGTACCCTTTCTGTCGGTAACTCCCTTGTAGTAGGAAATACGTACGGTAGGGTAAGGGCTATGGTGAATGATTTAGGAGAAAGAATCACGAAAGCAGGTCCATCAACGCCGGTAGAAATTACGGGATTAAATGAGGTACCTCTTGCAGGAGATCAATTCCTTGTTTTCCGGGATGAACGTCAGGCGAGACAAATTGCAGAAACCCGTCAAGAAAAGCATTTAGAAGAAACCCGTGGTACAAAGGCAAAGGTTAGCTTAGACGATTTATTCGAACAAATCAAACAGGGAGAAATGAAGGACTTAAACGTTATCATTAAGGCGGATGTCCACGGTTCTGTAGAAGCACTAGCTTCATCCCTACAAAAGATCGAAGTCGAAAATGTCAATATAAAGATTATTCACACTGGGGTTGGAGCGATTACCGAGTCCGATATTATTTTAGCTTCTGCTTCGAATGCAATTATTATCGGTTTTAACGTACGGCCGGATGCAAATGCCCAGAAGGCGGCGAAAAATGAACAAGTAGATATACGTCTTCACCGTGTGATTTATCAGGCAATCGAAGAGATTGAAGCTGCGATGAAAGGTCTACTCGATCCGGAATACGAAGAGAAAGTTATTGGGCAAGCGGAAGTTAGAGAAACCTTTAAAGTATCGCGAATTGGTACGATTGCTGGATGTTATGTAACCGACGGAAAAATTATGCGTAATGCCCAAGTCCGTTTAATCCGCGACGGCGTCGTCTTACATGAAGGAGACATTTTAGCTTTAAAACGTTTTAAAGACGATGTTCGTGAAGTTGAACAAAACTATGAATGCGGAATAACTATTAAAGATTATAACGATATTAAGGTCGGCGATATTATCGAAGCCTTTGTTATGGAAGAAGTCGAACGGACATGATCGTATATGCCGAGGTGGAATGCCATATATACGAAGCGCAGTCATTAAAGGATAAACGTTCAGTGCTGCAAAAAGTAATTCATCATATTCGTCAAGATTTAAATGTAGCAGTAGCGGAAATTGATTACCAATCCTTATGGCAACGTACGAAGTTAGCGATTGTGACCGTCTCGAATGACGGAACCCATGCAGAAAAGGTGATTCAAACAGCCTTGAAACGTATCGATAGTTATATTGAACTTGAACGAACGATTACATCCGTTGAACGATTGTAAGAAACGAAGGAAATGGGGTGGATAAAATGGAACGACTACGAACAAGCCGTGTAGCTGAACAAATGAAAAAAGAAATTGGCGAAATAGTCAATCAGAAGTTGAAAGATCCACGTATCGGCTTCGTCACAGTAACGGACGTACATTTGACGAATGATTTACAACAGGCAACCGTTTATGTATCTGTCCTTGGTGATGAGGAGGAGAAAACAGAAACCTTAGCCGGCTTACAGCAGGCAACCGGTTATGTCCGTTCGGAAGTGAGCAAGCGAATTCGGCTGCGAAAAGTACCAGAAATCACCTTTTCTTTTGATGAAGCCCATGAGTATGGTAATCGAATCGATGAAATTTTAAAAGAATTAAAGAAAAAATAGCGCAAATCTGACCTTGTTTATGCTTCGGGATAAACAGGTCAGATTTATGTACGAAAGAGGAGAAAATATCGTGAACGGGATCATTCCATTGATGAAACCAAAAGGATTTACTTCCCACGATTGTGTGCAAATATTACGGCGTTTGACAAAGGTGAGACGAATTGGTCATACGGGTACCCTCGATCCGAATGTAGAGGGTGTATTGCCTATATGTATTGGCGAAGCGACGAAGGCTATTCCCTTTATGCAACGATTACCGAAAACCTATGTGGCGGAAGTAGCTTTAGGAACGAGTACGACGACAGAAGATGCTGACGGTGATGTTACCGAAACTGTCGATATAGTTGACGTTCCTACAGAGGCGGAGCTCGATCAGGTCTTGGCATCTTTTTTAGGAGAAATCGTACAAATACCACCGATGTATTCCGCCGTCCGAGTCCGAGGAAAGCGATTATATGAATATGCGAGGGAACAGTTAGAAGTCGAACGACCCGAAAGACGCGTAACGATCCATGATATTGCCCGTTTAAGTGAAATCAAAGAGGGGACAGAGCCACGTTTCACTATAGAAGTGACCTGTTCTAAAGGAACGTATATTCGAACTTTGGCCGTCGATATAGGTAAGAAGCTCGGTTATCCAGCCCATTTAGCATATTTACAAAGGACAGAGACGGATTCCTTTACATTAGATGATACCGTTACGTTAGAGGAGTTAGAAGCTTTGGCAAAAGAAGAAGCCTTACATACGGTACTTCTTCCTATTGAGCGGGGGTTAGCCCACCTACCGGTTTGGAAGGTATCGGAAAAGCTTAAACCGCGGATTTTATCTGGACAAAAGTTACGCCGGCCGAAGGAAATCGAAGGAAGTCCCTTTTCTGTCATGTATCAAGATCAGTTATTAGCGATTTATGAAGAACATAAGGAAAACGAAATAAAACCGGTAAGAGTTTTCAACATGCATAAAGAATGAAGGTGAATAGAATGAAATACATCGAATTAACATATCCCCATCAAATCAAAAAGGATACGGCAGCCGAACAAGTAGCAGCGATCGGTTTTTTCGATGGTATTCATAAAGGGCATCAAGCAGTGATCCAGCAGGCGCTTGCAATTGCCAAGGAAGAGAACAAAAAATGCGCAGTGATAAGCTTCCATCCCCATCCTTCGGTGATTTTAAAGGGGACAAAGGAGGAGGTACGCTACATTACGACGATTGAGGAAAAACGCGCCATATTAGAAGAAATGGGCGTTGACTATTTATATGTCATAACATTTAATGAAGCTTTATCGAAATTATCTCCTCAAGCCTTTATCGATCACTTTATTGTAGGTTTACATATCACCCATTTAGTCGCTGGCTTCGATTACACTTTCGGTCATAAAGGGGCCGGGAATATGGAAAATATCGATGAAATGGCTAACGGTCGTTTTGCGACGACAGTAGTTGATAAACTAGCCCAGGATAATGAAAAAATTAGCTCGACTAGAATTCGAAAGTTGTTGCGCGAAGGTGCTGTAAAGGATGTAGCACACCTTTTAGGCCGAGTATATGAAACGACGGGAACAGTCGTCCATGGTGATAATCGTGGTGGAAGTAAGTTAGGCTTTCCTACAGCTAATCTAGAAGTTCCAAAGGATAAGTTTTTACCCAAGCAAGGTGTATACGCTGTAAAAGTGCACTATCAAGATGAAACTTTCCACGGCATGGCTAATTTAGGGGTCGTGCCAACTTTCACTGATGGACGAAGTGAGCCGAAGTTAGAAGTGAATATTTTTGATTTTGATCAATCCATTTATGGCGAAAGGCTAACCGTTGAGTGGCATCGTTTTGTTCGAGAAGAGAGGAAATTTGCTAGTATTGAAGATATCGTCCAACAGCTAAAACAGGATGAAGAAGTGATTCGAAATTTCTTTGCCTAATAGTTGCAAATTTTGAATAAAGGCGGTAATCTATTAATGGTGAACCTTTTGCTTGGCAACCCGAATCTCCAACGTTTTGCTAGGCTAAAGGGAATATGATAAAAAGGAGGCTGAAAAAGATGTCCATTTCAAAGGAAAGAAAAGCAGAAATTATTAACGAGTTTAAAATACATGAAAGCGATACAGGCTCACCAGAGGTTCAAATCGCTATTTTAACGGAAGAAATTAATAATTTAAACGAGCATTTAAAAGTCCATAAGAAGGATCACCATTCCCGCCGTGGACTTTTAAAGATGGTAGGTAAGCGTCGAAATTTACTTGCTTACTTACGTGAAAAAGACGTCACTCGTTATCGTGAATTAATTCAAAAATTAGGCTTACGTCACTAAAAACTTTGAGAAAAACGGTATTCAGCTTATGACACTGAATACCGTTTTTTGCTTAGGAAAAGCTACAAAAGCTTAGTATAGACCTAGGTATATGTACTGATATTAATCGAAGAAAGCAGCATCATATGGTACACTAATAGTGCTTGCCCTTTTATTTCCTTGTGGAGCAAGGTTATTTTCATTAAATGTAAAAAAACCTAATGTAGGTTATAATATACAATAAGGCTCATTTTCATGGATAGAATAATTGCTGTATAGGTAAAATGTGAGTAGTATTGAAAGGAGTACTTTAAAGAATGACAGATGAAAAAAAAGTATTTTCTACAGAAATAAATGGGACACCCTTTACTGTAGAAATTGGGGAGCTAGCGAAGCAAGCGAACGGTGCTTGTATGGTTTACTACGGAGATACAGCCGTACTCGCTACTGCAACAGCTTCCAAAGAACCGAAGGACTTACCGTTCTTTCCTCTTACGGTAAACTATGAAGAAAGATTATATGCTGTTGGGAAGATTCCCGGTGGCTTTATTAAACGGGAGGGTCGACCTAGCGATAAGGCAGTACTTTCTTCGCGTTTAATCGACCGACCAATCCGCCCCTTATTCCCGGAAGGCTTTCGTAATGAAGTGCAAGTAATTAGTACGGTCATGAGTGTCGACCAGGATTGCTCATCAGAAATAGCAGCCATGATTGGCTCTTCTGTTGCCTTATCGATTTCTGATATTCCCTTTGATGGACCAATCGCTGGTGTTCATGTTGGCTTAGTCGATGGGGAGTTTGTCATCAACCCAAACGTTAAACAACAGGAAGTAAGCCAACTTGATTTAACGGTTGCTGGCACAAAGGATGCTATTAATATGGTAGAAGCTGGAGCGAATGAAGTTCCAGAAGAAGTCATTTTAGAAGCGATGCTTTTTGCCCATAAGGAGATTGTCAGACTCGTCGAGTTTCAAGAGGAAATCATCGAAGCTGTAGGCAAAGAAAAAGCTGAAGTTACAGTCTTTGAAGTCGACGAAGCTGTGAAGCAGGAAGTAAAAGAGAAATTCGAACAAAAATTAATCGACGCGATTCAAGTAAAGGAAAAGCATGCGCGGGAAGATGCGATTGAACAAGTGAAAGAAGAGGCAGTCCTTTACTTTGAAGAAAAGCAAGAAACCGAAGAAAAAGAAGATCTCGTTCAACAGGCTGAAGAAGCAATGGACGAGATGTTGAAAGAAGAGGTTCGTCGCTTAATTACTGAGGAAAAGATTCGTCCAGATGGTAGAAAGCCAAACGAAATTCGTCCTTTAGCTTCACGGGTAGGCTTATTACCTCGAGCCCATGGTTCAGGTTTATTTACCCGGGGACAAACCCAAGCTTTAAGCGTTTGTACACTAGGAGCTTTAGGTGACGTACAAATATTAGACGGACTAGAATTAGAAGAGTCTAAACGTTTTATGCACCATTACAACTTCCCACAATTTAGTGTAGGCGAAACTGGGCCAATTCGTGGACCGGGTCGTCGGGAAATTGGTCACGGTGCTTTAGGGGAAAAGGCTTTAGAACGGGTTATTCCGGAAGAAAAAGAATTCCCATACACGATTCGCCTCGTATCGGAAGTGCTTGAATCAAACGGTTCTTCTTCTCAAGCCAGTATTTGTGCTAGTACGCTAGCCCTCATGGATGCCGGAGTACCAATTAGCGCACCGGTAGCAGGTATTGCGATGGGACTAGTCAAAGACGGAGACGAATATACGATTTTAACGGACATTCAGGGCCTTGAGGACGCTTTAGGGGATATGGACTTCAAAGTAGCTGGGACTGAAAAAGGTATCACAGCCTTACAAATGGACATAAAAATCGATGGTTTATCACCCGAGATTTTAAAAGAGGCTTTAGAGGAAGCGAAACGAGCTCGACAAGTCATTTTAGATTCTATGCTCGAGGTGATCGATCGACCACGGCCAGAATTATCACCTTACGCTCCGAAGATTATTACGCTTACGATCGATCCAGAAAAAATCCGTGATGTGATTGGACCAAGTGGAAAACAAATTAACCAGATTATCGATGAGACTGGAGTAAAGATCGATATCGAGCAAGATGGAAGTGTCTTTATTTCTTCAACGGATGAAAAGATGAATGAGCGAGCAAAGGAAATTATTGAAAATCTAGTGCGTGAAGTCGAAGTGGGAGAAATTTACTTAGGCACGGTAAAACGTATTGAAAAATTCGGCGCTTTTGTCGAACTATTCCCTGGTAAAGATGGACTTGTTCATATTTCACAGTTACAAAATAAACGTACGAACCGGGTAGAAGATGTTGTTTCCGTTGGAGACCAAATCATGGTAAAAGTACGGGAAATCGATAACCAAGGTAGGGTAAATTTATCCCGTCGTGACGTCTTACCAGAAGTTCGTGAAGGGAAGGAAAGAATTAGCTCACGTTAAGCTTTATGCACATAAGGGAGAGACTGGGTAGCCAGTTTCTTTTTTATTTGCCTCCTATTTTATCTTTAGCATGAATTTGTTAACGAGTCATAAAGTAAATTAGGAGGCGATTTTATGCGATATGTACAAGTGATGGCTGTGTACATCGGCATCGTGCTTTTTTTGTTACTTGTGAGCAAATTAGGTCCTAGTGTATCGTTACCAGCCTTTCAAACTGGTGACAATTTATTAGAAGAAATCAAGAATAAGGCTGAGAAATATGAGGAGCCCGCCCAGGACGCCTATATTGATCGGGTGTGGAAGAAAACTCCAGGACGAAATGGGCTTCAGGTACAAGTCCATGCATCGTATCGGGCGATGAAAAAGAAGGGAAAATTTGATCCAAAACTTCTACAATTTAAAGAGATCCCACCTAAAAAAAGTTTACAGGACTTGCCCCCGGCACCAATTTATCGGGGCCATCCTGAAAAAAATATGGTCGCCTTTTTAATCAATGTATCATGGGGAACGGAGTATATACCGAAAATATTGAAAACCTTAAAAACCCATGATATAAAGGCGACATTTTTTATCGAGGGAAAGTGGGCGAAGGAGAATAAAGAAGTTGTGCAAATGATTTATGAACAAGGACACTTGATTGGTAATCATGCGTATAATCATCCGGATATGGCTACTTTATCCGAAGCGGACATTCAGCGACAAATAGACGATACGAATGCGATAATCGAAGCCATTATCAAGGAACGACCACGTTACTTTGCGCCCCCGAGTGGTAGTTATACGGATAAGGTGGTTGAGTATGCCCATGATGCTGATATGGAGACGATTTTGTGGACGGTTGATACAATAGATTGGAAGAATCCGTCGGTTTCTGTTATGATAAACCGGGTTATGTCAAAACTTCACCCTGGAGCGATGATTTTGATGCATCCGACGAGTTCTGTTGCCCAAGGGCTCGATTCTTTAATAAAACAAATAAAAGAAGAAGGTTATCGAATCGATACGGTAGACCGATTATTAGATGAAGCTAGATAAGTCTAGGGAGGATAGAAAATGATCGACACCTATACCTTACATAATGGAGTACGAGTAGTCTTAGAAAAAGTACCTCATGTTCGTTCAGTAACGATTGGCATATGGATTTTAACAGGTTCTCGGAATGAGAAGGAAGAAGTAAGTGGTATTTCCCACTTCCTAGAACATATGATGTTTAAAGGAACAAAGGAACGTACCGCCCAGGAAATAGCAGAGGCCTTCGATACGATTGGCGGACATGTAAATGCTTTCACGTCGAAGGAATATACTTGTTATTACGCTAGAGTTTTAGATTCTTATAAACGTTATGCATTAGAAATATTATCCGATATGTTTTTCCATTCGACATTTCTTGAAGAAGAGCTCGAACGGGAGAAAAAAGTCATCACCGAAGAGATTAAGATGTACGAAGATACGCCCGATGACCATGTACACCATTTATTATCGAAAGCCTTGTATGGTGAGCATCCCCTTGGTCGTTCGATTTTGGGAACGGAAAGTCACGTAGCCGATATGAGTCGTGAAGCCTTGATTCAATATATGGAAGAGCATTATACACCGGAAAATATAGTCATTTCTGTTGCCGGTAATGTTGAGGATGAATTCCTGCAAGATATTGAGGAGTTTTTCCTTCCTTTAGAAAGAAAGGGACAGGAGCGAAAACTCCTTACACCATCCTATGCCTTTGATCGAATCGTTCAACAAAAGGATATTGAACAAGCCCATTATTGCCTTGGTTTTCCAGGTTTAGCTGCCGATAGCGACTTGCTTGTTAGTTTAGCAATCATTAATAGTACACTCGGCAGTGGTATGAGTTCTCGACTGTTCCAAGAGGTCCGTGAAAAACGTGGCCTTGCTTACTCTGTTTATTCCTATCATCATGCATATCGAGATAATGGCATGTTAGGCATTTATGCCGGGACAACGAATGAACAGTTGCCGATTTTACAAAAAGCAATTGATGAAACCGTTGCAAAGCTATATGAAGATGGGCTTACAGATAAGGAGTTAGCAAATAGAAAGGAACAATTAAAAGGCAATGTTCTACTTAGTTTAGAAAATACTAGTAGCCGAATGTCTCGTAACGGTAGAAACGAATTGTTGTTACGACGACATAAGAGTTTAGATGATATTATTTATGAGATTGACCAGGTAGACCAAGCAATGATTCGTAAAACTTTAGATCGTTTATTTTCAGGAAAACGAGCCGAAGCGATGATTACTCCAGCTTAATTTAGCATAATATTCTATTCCCATACATAATTATTGGATAAAGGGAGTGGAATCTATGCGGTATGGAGATTTAAGTGGTAAGGAAATTATCAATATTCAAACCGGTTCGCGCCTTGGGATTCTAGGCCATACCGACTTACAAATCGATAAGAAAACCGGGGAAATTAAATCCCTCCTCGTGCCGACGTATAGTTGGTTTGGCCTTCGAAAAAATGAACCTAAAACCGAAGTTCCTTGGGAAAAAATAAAAAAGATAGGCAAAGATATAATTTTAGTTGATTTTGAGGAATAAAAATTTCCCTACAAATTAATGCATTAATTTGTAGGTTTTTTTGTTTAAGAAGCGGGTAAGCGTCACTTTTTATCAACCAAAGGAAGCCGTATAAAATCTTCCTTATTTCTGCAATTCTATGATAAGATAAGAGTTACATAATACTTTGATTATTTTTATTTTATATGTGGAAGGGGACTTGAAGTTATGACGACAAAGAAAGCTTATCGTGTAGCGGTAGTAGGAGCGACGGGGGCTGTCGGTCAAAATATTATTAAGTATTTAGAGGAAAAGCCTTTTGATATAGAAGAGATTAAGCTTTTATCTTCCAAACGTTCTGCTGGGAAAAAAATTGACGTCCTAGGTAAAGAAGTTACTGTAGAAGAGGCAACCGAAGAATCCTTTGCAGGGATGGATATCGTTTTCTTCTCAGCCGGCGGTGCCGTATCTGAAAAACTCGCACCGAAAGCCGTAGATAGCGGTGCAGTAGTTATTGATAATACGAGCTTTTATCGTATGGATGAGGATGTCCCTTTAGTTGTTCCGGAAGTAAATGAAGAAGCTTTAAAGGATCACAATGGCATTATTGCGAATCCAAATTGCTCGACCATTCAAATGGTCGTCGCCTTAAAACCAATCCAAGAGAAGTACGGTCTTGAACGTGTCATTGTCTCGACTTATCAAGCGGTATCAGGGGCAGGTTTGGCGGCAGAAGAAGAGCTACGTCAACAGGTGACACAATTTATGAATGGTGAGGAAATGGAGGCTAATATTTTACCAGCGGGGGCGGATAAGAAGCATTACCCAATTGCCTTTAACGCGCTACCACAAATCGATCTATTTGAAGACAACGGATATACTAAAGAAGAAATGAAAATGATTAACGAGACGAAAAAAATTATGAATGAACCAGATCTCCAAGTAGCAGCGACATGCGTTCGGTTACCGGTCTTTTCTTCCCATTCAGAAAGTCTCTATGTTCAGACGAAGACAGAGGGAATTACAGTCGATGCCTTCAAAGAAACTATTGCCCAAGGAGAAGGTATTGTCCTAGAGGATGATCCGGCCAACCAAACGTATCCTACACCTTTAACAGCTCAAGGGAAAAAAGGTGTCTATGTAGGACGAATTCGTCAAGATTTAGATGACCCTAAAGGTTTCCATCTATGGGTTGTCTCTGATAACTTAATCAAAGGCGCAGCCTGGAATACGGTGCAGATTGCCCAGGCTTTAGTGAAAAATAATTTAGTTTAAGAGGGTTGTTCTATGCGTTTATTAGTTCAAAAGTTTGGTGGTACGTCGGTAGAAAGCAAAGAGAGCCGAAGGCACGTTATTCGTCAAATAAAAGAAGCTTTAGCACAGAAATATAAGGTCGTCGTCGTTGTTTCGGCTCTTGGAAGAAATCCGAAACCTTATGCGACCGATACATTGGCTAAATTAGTTGCTCCACCAAAAACAAAGGAGGAGAGAAGGGAGCTTGATCTCCTCCTTTCCGTCGGTGAAGTTATTTCTTCTACCGTGCTCGCTAGCGAATTACGCCGGGAAAACATTACGGCCGTCGCCTTAACCGGTGCCCAAGCTGGCTTAATTACTACCGATGAGTATACCGAGGCTAAGATTAAACGAGTAAAGCCTGACCGGATTCAGGAAGAATTAAAGACGAAGGACGTCGTCGTTATTGCAGGCTTTCAAGGACGGACGGAAGAAGGAGAAATTACAACGATTGGTAGGGGCGGATCAGATACGTCTGCCGTAGCTTTCGGTGCCTCCTTGCAGGCTGAGTATATCGATATTTTTACCGATGTCAACGGGATAATGACTGCGGATCCGCGTTTAGTTCAATCTGCGCAACCAATCGATGTCGTGACCTATACAGAGATTTGTAATTTAGCCTATCAAGGGGCTAAGGTGATTCATCCACGGGCGGTTGAGATTGCTATGCAGGCAGAGATTCCAATTCGTATTCGTTCTACCTATGCAAAGGGCTTCGGCACGTTAATTACACGGAAGCGTTCGAACACTTATGATGGGAATGTTTCCGATCGGCTTGTCACAGGGATTGCCCATATGGATGAAATCGCCCAGTTGAAAGTAGTGCAACGGGAAGACGATGTCCAAAGTCAAGCAAAAATCTTTTCTATGATGGCAGAGGCAGAAATCTCTGTCGACTTTATTAATGTATCACCAACAGAAATAACGTTTACCGTTCCGAATGCGATTGCCGATTACGCCAGGGAGTTAATCCAGTCGGCAGGTTATACGGTCAAAGTTACAAAGGATTGTGCGAAGGTTTCAGCCGTAGGAGCAGGGATGACCGGAATTCCGGGCGTCGTTGCTAAGATTACGAAAGCTTTAACCGAAGTAGGGGTGAAGGTTTTACAATCAGCCGACAGTCATACGACAATCTGGGTATTAGTCAAGCAAGATGAAATGAATAAAGCAGTCAATGCGCTACACAAAGCCTTCGAACTCGATAAAGTAAATGCGAGTAAGCGTATTTAGACATACTTAAACCTAACAGAAGTTCTTCTGTTAGGTTTTTTTGTATGAAAAAGTTGAAAAGGTAAATACTAGACAGGAATTATTTAAAGAAAGGTCGTGGAAAATGGAAGAGAATAAGCCTCAACAAGAAGAAGCGAAAGAAACTTCAAGTATTATTGAAAAAATTAAGGAGCTCGGCCAGACCCAAGTGGCCGATGCCGGGAATTCCAATATTCACGTATTGACGATTATCGGTCAAATTGAAGGGCATATGCAACTTCCGCCCCAACATAAGTCGACAAAATACGAACATGTTCTTCCTCAACTAATAGCTATTGAACAAAATCCTAAAATAGAAGGGGTAATTATTTTATTGAATACGGTTGGTGGTGATGTAGAAGCGGGTTTAGCCCTTGCGGAAATGATTGCTTCAATGAGTAAGCCGACCGTTTCTATCGTGCTTGGAGGAGGTCATTCCATTGGGGTACCGATTGCCTGTGCTGCGACGACTTCCTTTATCGCTCCGACAGCAACGATGACGATTCATCCGATTCGTTTGACCGGTCTAGTGATAAGCGTTCCGCAAACCTTTGAATATTTAGACAAAATGCAAGATCGTGTTGTCCGCTTTGTTGTTGATCATTCGAAGGTTGAGGAAGAAACCTTTAAGGAATTAATGTTTGCCCGAGGGAACTTAACTAGAGATATTGGAACGAATTTAGTTGGTGAAGAAGCCGTAGAGCATCGCATTATCGATCGAGTTGGAGGACTACAGGATGCGATGGAGGAGTTAAAAAAATTAATTGAAGAAAAGAAAGTAAAGGAAGGAGAAATGGGCGACTAAAGTCGCCCAAAACCTAAAGACTCGCTCCCTGATGATGGGCACTTGTGATATACTATAGACTAGATAGTAGAACCTCTTTTAGAGGTGGTGTTTGGAGTGAGCGAGTCGTGGCAAAAAAGAAAAAAAAGAAAACCCGAAGCAATAAAAGCAGTTTAAAAAAGCAATTTAAAATAGAACTCCTTGGTCTTTTGCTCATTTTTTTAGCTATTTTCGGTAGTGGTGCTTCGATGATTAGCGATGGCTTTATCCCGCAGATCTTAGAACATAGCTTTCGTTTCCTTTTCGGTATTTGGTATTTTATGGCTTCGGTTTTATTAGCAATAATCGGAGTTTATTATGTCGTAAAAAGAAAAACCTTTCATTTTTTAACGAAGAAGAAATTCGGTTTTACACTTATTTTTTTAGGAATCTTACTATTTACGCATATTCATACCTTCGAACGCTTGCAAGTAGAGTTAGGGGAGGTGTCGATTTTACAAAAGTCGTGGCAACATTTTACTCTATATATGAAGGGAGTCGGGGTTTCTAGCCAGCTGGGCGGGGGTATGGTTGGCGCCCTTTTACTTACGGCTACGTATTATTTATTTTCCTTTACCGGTGCAAAAATTGTCACTGTTTTTTCTCTGTTAATTGGGCTTGTTTTTTTAACAGGCTTATCCTTTGAGCAGATAGCAAGCTTTTTCCAGCCCTTGAAGCAACGTTGGGTCCAATATTGGAAAGAGAGGAAACTTGAAGAACCCCAAGATATATTGCAAGCGGAAAAGGAACTAGATATGGTAGTAGGAGAAGATTTCCAAAAACTTGAAACGATCCCTAAGCAAGAAGAAAGGACTAGTTTTGCAGTAGAATATGCTGAAGAAGAGAAGAAGGATCCTATACAGGATATAGAGGAGTATGGCGAAAGCTCTGATAATGAAGCGCCGATGGTTTCTTTTTTCTCTCAAGATGATGGGGATTATGAGCTTCCAAGCCTAGATTTGTTAAATCCTCCAGTACATAAGGTAAGGCGACAAGATAAAGGAAAGATTAAGGAAACGGTTGAAACTTTAGCCCATACCTTCAATAGTTTTGGCGTAGAGGCAACGATTACCAAGGCCCACGTTGGTCCAGCAGTTACCCGTTATGAAGTCCATCCGGAAGCGGGAGTAAAGGTCAGTCGTATTTTAAATTTACAGGATGACCTTGCCCTTGCCTTAGCCGCTCAAGATATTAGAATCGAGGCACCGATTCCAGGTAAGTCTGCCATCGGAATTGAAGTACCAAATGCCGATGTCACGATGGTTTCCTTACGGGAATTATTAGAACAGGAGCAAAAACCTGAAAATAAATTGTTGTTTGCCCTCGGCAAAGATATTTCCGGTGAAGTAGTGACGGGAGAATTAAATAAAATGCCTCACTTACTTATTGCAGGAGCAACCGGAAGTGGTAAAAGTGTTTGTATCAATGGCATTATTTTATCGATTTTAATGCGGGCGAAACCGAGCGAAGTTAAGATGATGATGATCGACCCGAAAAAAGTAGAACTGAATATGTATAACGGTATCCCCCATCTTTTAACGCCGGTGGTGACTGATCCGAAGAAAGCTTCGATCGCTTTACGAAAAATCGTCCAAGAAATGGATGAACGCTACGAACGATTTTCAGAAACCGGCACGAGAAACATCGAAGGCTATAATAAATATGTCCAAGAACACGCAGATGCCCTTGGTGAGGAGCTCTCTCCTTTACCTTATATTATTGTTTTAATCGATGAACTAGCTGATTTAATGATGGTCGCCTCTAAGGAAGTAGAAGACGCCATTACCCGTCTCGCTCAAATGGCTAGGGCTGCTGGTATTCATTTAATTATTGCAACCCAAAGACCTTCTGTCGATGTAATAACCGGGGTAATTAAGGCAAATATTCCGTCAAGGATTGCCTTTAGCGTTTCTTCTCAAGTTGACTCCCGAACTATTTTAGACGTTGCTGGGGCTGAGAAATTGCTCGGCCGTGGGGATATGCTTTACATTCCTGTAGGGCAGTCTAAACCGGTTCGCGTTCAGGGAGCCTTTGTTTCGGATGAAGAGGTAGAGCGGGTTGTCAATCACTGTAAAGAACAACAGGAAGCGAATTACGATACTTCAATGATTCCGGATGAGCCTCAAGACTTTTCAGATGAAGCGAGCGATGAACTGTATGAACCAGCTGTTCAGTTTGTCATTGAGATGCAAAGTGCAAGTGTCTCGATGTTGCAGCGACGTTTTCGCATTGGATACAATCGGGCTGCTCGCTTGATCGACACAATGGAAGAAAGAGGAATTGTCGGTCCCTATGAAGGAAATCGTCCAAGGGAAGTACTCGTTGAGGCATTGCCGGAAAAAAAGTCTTAGAATAGTAAAGAAAGTAAGGTGATTATCATGACAGATTTAGAAATATATCGTTTGGAGGAAGGGGGCTTCCGTTTTCATTTTGTCCCAACGGATAAATTTAAAACAATTACCTTTGTATTGAAAATAAAGGCTCCGTTATTAAGGGAAACCGTAACGAAACGATCCCTCTTATCCTTATTATTGAAGCAAGGGACAAAGCGCTATCCTTCGGAAAAGGCGTTACGAGAACAGTTGGACATGTTGTATGGAGCAAGCCTGTATACGACAACGATGAAAAAAGGTAATGACCATATTCTTCATTTACAATTAGATGTAGCCAATGAACGCTTTATCGAAGGGGAAAATAAACTGACGGAAGAAGCCCTGCAACTTTTTTATGATTTATTATTTGAACCAAATTTAGAAGGAGATTCCTTTCCGTCTGAGGTAGTAGAACAGGAGAAAAAACGTCTAACAAGTATTATTGAATCGGTATATGATCATAAAATTTACTATGCGAATCAACGATTACTTGACGAGATGTATAAAGACGAGCCCTTCTCCCTTCATAAGGATGGTTATGTCGAAGATTTAGAAGGACTAGATGGTGCTGTTATGTACCAATATTATCGCGAGCTGTTGAAAGAAGATGAAATGGATCTTTACATTTTAGGAGATTTTTCCCTCGACTCATTGAAGGAGCAAGTGCGAACGCTTTTCACACGGGAAAAGAAACATATAGAAGCTCGAGAACCTATGTTATCATCTACACCGAAGCAGATAGAACCGAAGGAAATTGTAGAAACCGATCGGATCAATCAAGCGAAGCTTCATATCGGTTATCGAACGAACATCATTTATAAGGATGATGAATATCCTGCTTTACAAGTATTTAACGGATTGTTCGGTGCCTTTCCGAACTCCCGGCTCTTTTTAAACGTCCGTGAAAAAAATAGCCTCGCCTATTATGTGTCATCCTATGTCGAAAGCCATATTGGTTTTTTACTCGTGCTTAGTGGAATCGATGCTAAGGATTATGAAAAGGCTAATACAATTATTCAGGAAGAGTTAGGAGATATTCGCAAAGGAAATATCACGGAGGAAGAATTAGAAAATAGTAAACGATTAATCATTAATCAAGTAAAAGAAACCCTCGATAGTCCGAATGGAACGATTGAGCTTTTATATCAGCAAGTAATTGGAGGAAAGCAAGAGGGCTTCGACGATTTATTTGCAAAGGTTAATCGGGTAACGAAGGAAGAAGTCGTAGAAGTTAGTAAGCAAATTACCCTCGATACGCTGTATCTATTACGAGGTGAGGTAGGTGAAGAAGATGAGACGAATGAATGAGACCCAATTAAACGAAGAACTATACCGAAAGACTTTAGCTAATGGTCTAGAGGTGTTTTTATTACCAAAACAACAAATGGCCAAATCCTATGCTATTTTTATGACGAATTACGGTTCCATGCATAACCGTTTTATCCCTCTCAATCAAAAAGAGGCAATTACTGTACCAGATGGTATCGCTCATTTTTTAGAGCATAAACTTTTTGAAAAAGAAGATCGGGACGTGTTCCAAGACTTTACTCGATTAGGTGCTTCGCCGAATGCTTATACGTCTTTTTCGAAAACGGCGTATCTTTTTTCGGCGATTGATCATGTAAAAGAAAACGTAGAACTTTTGCTCGATTTTGTGCAAGATCCCTATTTTTCCGATGCTTCTGTAGAAAAGGAAAAAGGCATTATTGCGCAAGAAATTAAAATGTATGATGATCAACCGGATTGGCGCTCATACATGGGAAGTATTGAAAATATGTACGAAGCCTTACCAATCAATATTGATATAGCGGGGACAGTATCTTCTATATACGAAATAACTAAAGAGGATTTATATACTTGTTATGAAACCTTCTACCACCCGAAAAATATGGCTTTATTTGTTACGGGAAATTTTTCAGTAGAGGACATGATGGCATGGATTGAAGCGAACCAGGAAAAGAAACGTTTTCCGGATGCAAAGGAAATCGAGGTCTTTTATCCTGAAGAAAAACCCCAAGTAAAATGCCGACGTCAGGTAATTACATTACCGGTGTCGAGACCGAAAGTAACGATAGGTATTAAGGAAAGGAAGCAACAATTCGAAGGCGAGGAACTCTTGCGACAGGAATTGATTCAGGACTTCATTTTAGATTATTTCTTTTCAGAGGCCGGCCCTTTTTATGAAATTTTAAGGGAGGAGCAGTTGATTGACGATAGTTTTAACTATAGCACGACGGTAGAAGAACGCTTCAACTTCACTCTTATTGGAGGGCATACGAATAAGGCGGAAAAACTGGAAGAAAGATTAAAACAGTTGCTTAAGAAGACGGCTTCTATAGAGATAGATACGGCGTCGATCGAAAGGCTACGACGTAAAAAAATAGGCGAAGTGCTGCGGGAAATGAATTCATTGGAACAGATTGCCAGCAACTATCTACATTATTATTTTGCAAACGTAGATTATTTCTCCTTATTACCGACTATTCAAAACATAACGGCAAGGGATGTCAACCACTATTTAGCAGAATGGATTGAAGAGGATCGGTTGACGACTTTCATTATTGAAAAGGAAGCATAGGAATGAAGAATGTTTTAATTTTAGGTGCAAGCGGGGACATCGGTTCGGCTATTAGTAAGCAGTTAGCCGAAGAAGGTTATTCTTTATTGTTACACTACAATAGTAACCGACAAGCAATGGAAGAGTTAGTGAAGGAGATTGATCCAGAAAGAATTTTACAAATTATCCAGGCCGATTTTACACTTTCTACTTCCGTTAATAAATTGTGCGAAGCTGTCGTCTTTCCTATCGATGCGATTATTTATGTAAGTGGGAAAGCCCACTTTGGACTTTTTCAGGATACGACTGAATCTCAGATGGATGCCATGCTACAACTTCATGTAAAGGCCCCTTGGTTAGTGACCAAATATTTTTTACCGGAAATGTTAAAGAAACAGGCGGGGAAAATAATTTTTATCACGTCCATTTGGGGTAATGTCGGAGCGAGTTATGAGGTTATTTATTCGTCGGTAAAAGGAGCGCAAAATAGCTTCGTTAAAGCTTTGGCGAAGGAAGTTGGTCCGTCTGGTATTTCGGTTAATGCTGTAAGTCCAGGCTTTATTGATACGAAGATGAACCGAGAAGTTGAGAAAGAAGAGATTATTGCACAGATTCCCCTTCACCGGGCTGGTATGACCTCCGATGTAGCCCATGTGGTAAGTTTTTTAATGGATGAAAAATCGAACTATATTCAGGGAGAAATTATTAATCTTTCCGGAGGTTGGACACCGAACTAAATAGTTTTTATGCATAAATAGACATCGAAGCATCCATACTATGAGTACATCATCATAAAGGAGGAAGTTTGATGTCTATTTTGGATGATTTTTCAACTTGGAAACAATTTTTATCTAACCGAGTTGAAGCTGCTGAAAACCACGGTATGTCTCAAGAAAAAATGACGGATATTGCCCAACATATCGGTGATTATTTAAGTCAGTATGTGACGCCTGAAAATAAAGAAGAAAAAGTATTAAAGGAATTATGGGATGTTGCTTCTGAAGAAGAGCAACGGGCAATTGCGAGCACGATGATTAAATTAGTTAAAGATGAATAAACTGTAAAAAAAAGCAAGGAGGATAGCAATCTTTCTTGCTTTTTTTCTTTTTTAAGAAGAATCCCATAGTTTTACCATATTATATTGCAATTATACGTCTCATTAGGTAAAATTAAGAAGATGGGATCATTATGGAATGAGGTAGAAAAATGGAAAAGACAGAATGGTATTTTGAATACGAAATGCAATATAACCGCCCTGGGATGTTGGGAGATATTTCTTCTTTATTAGGAATGCTTTCCATTAATATTATGATGATCAATGGAATTGAAAACTCTCGGCGCGGCATGTTGTTATTATCGCAACACGATGAAAACATTGAACGATTACAGACCATTCTTCACAATTTAGATTCCATCAAAAAGACGAAGTTAAGAAGACCGGAAGTCTTGGATATTTTAGCCGTCCGTCATGGGAAATATATTCATCGAGACGGAGAAGATCGAAAAACTGTCCGCTTTATTCGAGAAGAATTTGGGATTCTTGTCGATTTTTTAGCTGAATTATTTAAGGCGGATGGTCATAAATTAATTGGAGTAAGAGGTATGCCCCGAGTAGGGAAGACGGAGTCGATTGTAGCTGGAAGTGTAAGTGCAAATAAGAAATGGTTATTTCTATCAAGCACATTATTAAAGCAAACCGTACGTAAAGAATTAATCGATGGGGAATATGGAGACGACTACATTTATATTATCGACGGTGTCGTCTCGAAACAACGGGCTGATGAAAAGCATTGGCAATTAATCCGAGAAATTATGCAGTTACCAGCGATTAAAGTGATCGAACATCCGGACATCTTTGTACAAAATACCGAATACTCGATGAAAGATTTTGATTATATAATCGAAATTCGACGAGATCAAGACGAAGAAATTACTTATGATACAATCGAATCAAGTTTTTTCCGTAACGACAATATGTTTTAAATTTAATATGGAAGGTGTTCACAATGGAAATCGGTCAAATGTTAAAAGAAGAAAG
The DNA here is from genome assembly GCA_937974845.1 of uncultured Pseudogracilibacillus sp. Classification (GTDB taxonomy): domain Bacteria; phylum Bacillota; class Bacilli; order Bacillales; family Amphibacillaceae; genus Pseudogracilibacillus. Next base: position 67,856 of record CALJVC010000050.1, read on the forward strand.
GGAAGCTCAAGAACTAACGCTCGATGACATTCAAGAGATGACGAAGATTCAGAAACGATATCTTAAAGCAATCGAAGAGAATAATTTTAGTAGTTTACCCGGCCGATTTTACGCCCGAGCGTTTATCAAGGAATATGCCCTCGTTTTAAATATGGATCACGAGTTGTTGCTTGAACAATTCGATCGGATGACCGTTAACGAGGAGGAAGAAGATACGACGCAGTATACACAGGTCAGGCGTACTAGGCGAATGCAAGTACCAAAGGGAACGTCATTTCTCTCGCTTTTTCCTACGATTATCGTCATTGTTTTAATTGTTGGTGTATTATTGATTGCTTGGATGTTAACGCAAAAGGCGTTGACGACAGATAGCACCGGTGGTACAACGACGAAGGAATCGGATGAAATTATTCGAGATGTTAACCCGGCTGAAGGTCAGAAGCCTGTCGCCGAGGAGGAAGAGGAGGAGGACGAGGAAGAGGACGTGCAAGAAGAAGAGGAACCGTTAGCCGATGAGTTTGAACTGACGGAAACGGGCACGGGTAGTTCGCCGGAATCGACATTTACTTTCCACTATACGGAAGAGCTTTTACTTAGTTTTGATGTAGAGGCCGAATCCTATGTATCCATTCGTGGAGAAAGTGGCAAGACGTACTTTGATGGTATTTTACAGCCGAATGTAGAGATTGAAACCTTCGACTTATCCGATGAAGGAAATGTTTATTTGAATATTGGTAATACGACAGGCCTGACAGTGAAGCTAAACGATGTCGTCATGGAATATCCAATCGACCCGAACGAACAGGTCCATCAGAAGTTCTTAATCAATTTTGAAAAACGTGATTAATCTTGATTCCATAAACGACTAATACAAGGAAGTGCCCCCTTCTCGTAGCTGGAAGGGGGCTTTTTAACGAACAGAAAGGTTGATAGAAAATGAATTTGCCGAACAAGATTACTTTGTCCCGTATCATGCTTATCCCTATTTTCATTATTCTTTTATCTTATCCCTTTGATTGGGGATACTATACCGTACAAGGGGAATCCTATCCTATAACCCACCTTTATGCAGCGATACTTTTTGCCATTGCATCTTTTACAGATTGGATCGATGGATACATTGCTCGTAAATATGAACTGGTGACAAATATGGGGAAATTTTTAGACCCCCTTGCAGATAAATTACTCGTATCCGCTGCTTTTATTCTCTTGGTAGAACTTGAACTTGTCCAAGCTTGGATTGTTATTTTAATTATTAGCCGAGAATTCGCAGTAACAGGTTTACGTTTAGTAGCTTCAGGAGAGGGAATTGTCCTTGCGGCGAGCCGTATGGGAAAGTTAAAAACCGCCTCTCAATTGATTGCTATCCTTTTATTGTTACTGCATAACTTCCCATTTAATTATTTATCTTTACCTGTCGATGTTTGGATGGTATATATTGCTCTTATTTTAACCCTTTGGTCTGGAATTGATTACTTTATAAAAAATTGGCATGTATTGAGGGATTCAAAATGAACAGTCGTTTACGTACAGAAGTAATTTCCGTAGGTACAGAACTTCTCCTTGGGCAAATTGCCAATACGAATGCCCAATGGATTTCTCAACAGTTAGCTGCCTATGGAATCGATACGTATTTTCATACAGTTGTAGGGGACAATATCGAGCGATTAGTTGCTACCTTTGAAGCAGCGAAGCACCGTTCGAATGTAGTTATTATTACAGGAGGCCTCGGTCCGACCGAGGACGACTTATCTCGAGAGGCTTTCCATCAACTTTCCCAAATTGAAATCGTTGAAGATTCAGCTTCTTTAGAAAAAATTGAAGCTTTTTTTAGATTGCGCGGCATCGAGATGACTCCTAATAATCGTCGTCAAGCCCGGGTATTTAAAGGGTCGAAGGTGCTTCCGAATCGATACGGTATGGCTCCTGGAATGATTGTGCAGTATGCTGATGTATTGTGGATCTTTCTCCCTGGAGTACCACGAGAAATGAAGCAATTATTTTCCGATGAATGTTTACCCTATTTACGGCGATTGAATGGTGAACAGACGATAGAATCGCTCGTCCTTCGTTTTATAGGAATTGGGGAATCGATCTTAGAAGATCGAATACAAACAATTATAAGAAAACAGTCAAACCCGACGATTGCCTTATTATCTGATCGGGATGGTATAACGATTCGTTTAACAGCGAAGGCTGAGACGAAGGAAGAAGCGGATCGATTATTACAAAACGTAAAAAAAGAAATACTGTCCCGTGTTGGAAGTTATTATTATGGAGATAATGGAAAAACGCTTGAGGAGGCCGTTGTAGAGCGTCTTATCGAAAAGAATCAACGAATTGCGGTAGCGGAAAGTTTAACAGGTGGAATGTTTCAAAGTAAACTCGTCGCAGTCGAAGGCGTTTCCTGTATTTTTTCTGGCGGTATCGTAAGTTATGCAGAAAGTGCAAAGACTAACGTATTAAAGGTAAGCCA
>CALJVC010000051.1 GCA_937974845.1 uncultured Pseudogracilibacillus sp.
CTTCTTTCTTTTTTATTATTATACCGGATAAACGCCATGTTTTCTTTCTGTAAAAGTAACATTTTTACTATCATAGACTTCGTAACGTTTAAGTAGTTCCTCCCGCAAATGATCGGGATCGATAATGTGGTCGATAACCATTTCAGAAGCTAGTTGATAAATGTCGATATCTTCTTTATACTCTGCCTGCTTTTGTTTAATAAATTGTTGCCTTTCCTCGCCTTCCAATTCAGCAATTTTATTTGCATAAACGGCATTAACTGCAGCCTCGGGACCCATTACCGCAATTTGTGCCGTTGGAAAAGCAAGAACCGCATCCGGTTCAAAGGCCGGTCCAGCCATTGCATATAAGCCAGCTCCATAGGCTTTTCTTACAATAACCGAAATCTTTGGTACTGTCGCTTCGCTCATAGCTGATAACATTTTCGCCCCATGCCGAATAATGCCTAGTCTTTCAACCTTTGTTCCGATCATAAAGCCCGGTACATCGGTTAAAAATAAGAGCGGAATATGGAAAGCATCGCACAATTGAATAAATTTCGCCGCTTTATCGGCTGAATCCGGGAATAAAACGCCACCCTTTTGTCGCGGTTGGTTCGCGATAATCCCAACCGGTCGACCTTCTAATCGGGCTAAGCCTGTAATTAGCTCTGGTGCAAAGAGTTTCTTAATTTCTACAAAACTATCTTCATCGATTACCCGATTAATTAATTCGTACATATCGAAAGGAGCATTTTGATTCTCCGGTACAAGGTCTTTTATAGAAGTATCAAATTCCTTAGGTTGTTTCGGAACCGCTTGCTTTGGTTTTTTACGAAAATTTGCCGGGAAATAAGTTAAATATTTTCGAACGAAGGCTATCGCCTCTTCTTCTGTCTTAGCTAAAACATCCCCACACCCAGAAATTGTACAGTGCATCCGGGCGCCTCCCATTTCTTCTAAGGTTACTTTCTCTCCAATGACCATTTCCGCCATTCGAGGGGAACCTAAATACATGGAAGCATTCCCCTCAACCATGACGACAATATCACTAAAGGCGGGAATGTAGGCACCCCCTGCTGCAGAAGGACCGAATAAAAGAGTAACCTGTGGTACACGACCTGATAATTTTATTTGATTGTGGAATATTCGTCCGGCTCCACGGCGACCGGGGAACATTTCTATCTGGTCTGTAATTCGTGCACCAGCAGAATCTACTAAATAAAGCATAGGTATTTCTAGCTTTCTTGCTGTTTCCTGAATGCGAATAATTTTTTCTACCGTTCTCTTTCCCCAGGAACCAGCCTTTACTGTCGAATCGTTCGCCATAACCGCAACTTTTTGTCCGTGGATTTCCCCTATACCGGTAACGACACCATCGGAAGGTAGTCTTTCATCGGCCTCGCAATTTGCAAAAAATGCATCTTCAACATCTAATCCGTCATCAAACAAAAGCTCTAAACGTTCACGGACAAATAATTTTCCTTGTTCCTTGTTTCGCTCATGGTACTTTTTTGCTCCGCCTTGACGGATATCATTAATTTTTTCTTCTAATTGTTTGATATAAGTCAAAGAACTTCCTCCTTTATCTTTTATTTTGCCTGAAATTTAGCTTGTCGTTTCTCTTGAAAGGCGCGCAACGCTTCTAAGCGATCTTCGGTATATAAAACTTGCTCATAACATAGCCCTTCAATATTTAGACCGGTTTCTAAGTCGACCTCGAGACCATAATCAATGGCTTTTTTCGCCGCTTGAAGGGCAAGGGGACCATTTTTAACGATTTGTCGAGCTAGATCTAGTGCAACATCGAGCACAGCTTCCTTTGGTACAATCTTTTCAACGATACCGTAGGTTAGAGCCTCCTTACCACTAATCGGAGTAGCCGTATAAATTAATTCCTTTGCCTTTCCTACTCCGATTAAGCGGCTTAAACGTTGCGTTCCGCCTGCTCCAGGAATAATAGCCAGGGAGGTTTCTGTCAATCCTAGTCGAGCCTCCTCTGCACTAACACGAAGATCGCAAGCTAAGGCAAGCTCTAAACCACCTCCTAAAGCAACTCCATTTATAGCCGCAATTACCGGATACCGCATTGTTTCAACTCTACGGAAAACCTGTCCGATTCTTTTAACGGCTGCTAAGCCTTCTTTTTCTGTCATTTTCCGCCTTTCTTTTAAATCTGCTCCGGCGCAGAAGGCTCGCTCTCCACTACCTGTAATAATGGTACAGTAATAGCGATTATCGCTATCGATTTCCTCTAAAATCTGTAAAAATTCAAGTAATAACTCTTGATTTAAGGCATTCATCGCCTCTGGACGATTTAACGTTAAAACACAAATCGGAGCGTCGGTAACTTGATCAAGCTTAATTAATTTCCCCATCGTTACCCCCCTAGTTCGAAAACAAATTTTATTCCACTTTCATTAAGCATTCATCTTCGTTTACGAAATCCCCTTCACTAACCGTTATTTCTTTAACAACTCCACTAACCTCACTGGCAATGGGGATTTCCATTTTCATCGATTCCAAAATAACCACTTCATCCCCTATTTCTACTTGCTCTCCTTCTTTAACATTAATCTTCCAAACATTTCCTGCCATCGACGCTTTTATCTCTTTCATTGCTTTACCCCCTGACTTTATTTAGATAATATTTGTCAACATAATCAATCGGTGTGTTTCCTTTTAAAAAGTTTTCTTCGGTTAATACGGCTTGTAACATAGGAATATTCGTTTTTATTCCATTAATTGTGTAATCCTTAAGTCCGGTTTCTAACTTTTGAATTGCTTCTTTACGGGATTCTCCATGAACAATTACCTTAGCAATCATCGGGTCATAAAAAGGTGTCACTTGGTTACCTTCTCTTACACCGGATTCAATTCGTAAAAAATTATTGGAAGGTTCTTTATAACGTTCAAGCTTTCCAGGAGAAGGAAAAAAGGTGTTTGGATCTTCTGCGTAAATCCTAGCCTCTATTGCATGTCCCCGATAAGTAATTTCTTCTTGGGATAAACGGAGAGGTTGACGATTAGCAATTTCTATTTGTAATTGGACAAGATCCACGCCAGTGATTTCTTCTGTAATACCATGCTCTACTTGAATTCTAGTATTCATTTCTAAAAAATAGAACTCTTCTTTTTCATTTACTAAAAACTCTACTGTGCCAATATTTTTATAATCGATTGCTTCCGCTGCTTGGAGAGCAACTCGACAAAGAGACTCTCTTGCTTTTTCGGATAAAAAGGGAGAAGGTGCCTCTTCGATAATTTTTTGATTCCGTCTTTGAATGGAGCATTCGCGATCGTAAAAATGAAGACTCCGCCCCTCATAATCACAAGCGACTTGTACCTCAATATGTCTCGCTTTCTCGATCAGTTTTTCAATTAAAAGTTGATCGTTTCCAAATAATTGTTTGACTCGCTCTTTAGTTCGTTCAAAGGAAGAAATTAGCTCTTCTTCGGAATGGATTACTTGCAGGCCTACACCACCACCACCAGCTGCTGCCTTCAACATAACCGGAAAACCAATAGAACGAGCTTCGGCTAAGGCCTCTTCTAAACTATCGATTGGCTCTATTGTTCCTGGAATAATAGGTACTCCAGCTTCCTTCATTTTATGTCGGGCAACTAACTTGTTCCCCATTTGTTCAATGCTTTCACTTGACGGACCGATCCAAACGAGACCAGCTTTTTCACAACGTTTTGCAAATTCACTATTTTCGCTTAATAGTCCATAGCCCGGATGAAGAGCATCGGCTCCAGTCTCTCTAGCGACTTCTAAAATCTTATCCATATTTAAGTAACTCTGCTGGACTGGTGAAGGACCGATTAAAACTGCTTCATCAGCTTCTTTAATGTAGGGTAGTGTTGCATCGGCCTCAGAATAGACAACGACTGTTTTTAACCCTAACTTTTTACACGTACGAAGAATTCGGGAAGCAATGGCAGAACGATTCGCTATCAATACCTTAGTAATCATAGATACCCTCCTTAACAATGTAAACCCTTACATTTTTAGCAACTGACGAGCGATAACCATTCTTTGAATTTCTGATGTACCTTCACCGATAACAAGTAGTTTAGCATCACGCATTAACCGCTCCACTTCATATTCTCTCATATATCCGTATCCTCCGTGAATTTGTACAGCCCGTTCAGCATTTCGTACAGCAGTTTCGGAAGCATACAACTTAGCCATAGCTGCTTCCTTTGTGAAGGGCTTTCCTTGATCTTTCAACCAAGCAGCTTTTAAAACTTGATTTCTTGCTAACTCTACTTCCATTGCCATATTTGCTAGTTCAAATTGAATGGCTTGGAAATTAGCAATCGATTGACCAAACTGTTTCCTTTCTTTAGCATATTGTAGTGCTTTATCGAGAGCGTCTTGGGCTACCCCTACACTCAGAGCTCCAATAGAAATTCTTCCTCCATCTAGGGTAGAAAGGAATTGCTTAAACCCAGCCTGGGGATCACCTAGTAAATTTTCCTTCGGCACACGAACATTTTCTAAAACGACTTGACAAGTATTTGAACCACGTACTCCCATTTTATCATAAGGTGTCGTTATCGTAACCCCTTCTTTATCCGTCGGTACAATCAAGGCAGAAATAATATTGTTACCGCTTTCATTTTTACCTGTCACAGCTGTTATAATTATTGTTTTTGCATAGCTTGCATTTGTAATAAAAATCTTTTCACCGTTAATAACATATTCGTCATCTTCTAATACCGCTGTAGTTTCCGTGCCACTTGCATCCGATCCGGCATTAGGCTCAGTAAGTCCGAAGGCTCCTAAGGTCTCTCCCTTTGCTAAAGGAACGAGGTATTCTTCCTTTTGTTTTTCATTTCCAAACATATAAATAGGTGTAGCACCTAAAGATACTGCTGCTGCATAACTTAACCCTGTGCTAGCGCAAGCACGCCCGATTTCTTCAACAGCTAAAGCATAGGAAACCGTATCACCATCAGAGCCTCCATACTTACTAGGAAACGGGATACCTAAAAGGCCTAATTCACCCATTTGTTCGAAGGTTTCGATAGGAAACTTTGCTTCTACATCAACTTCCATGGCCTTCGGTCGTACATATTCTTCAGCAAATTGACGAACCGTACGTCGAATCAGTAACTGTTCATCCGTTAAATCAAAATTCACCTTTACCCCTCCTATACAAACCGAACGGTCGGTTTGTTTTATTAATCATATTATACGTTTATTTAATTATTTATGCAATAGTTTTTTTATACTAACTGTAACACTTTTAAACGGAGGGTTCTGTAAGGACTCCTCGTAAAATAAAATCTGTAAAAATATAAGCAATATCTTCGATCGTTTTTTCTCCATCTTCGTCATACCACTTATAAATCCAGTTTACCATGCCGAGAATTCCCATGACGACAATATCGACTTCTAAGTCTGCGCGAAATTCACCCGTCTCCTTTCCGGCATCTAGTAAGTCTTCAAGGATCAAACGAAATTTTCTTCGCTTTTCTTTTATAATAGTCTTATATTCCGGTTGTAAATACGTTGCTTCTTGATAAAAAACAGTTAGATGAGGCTTATATAGATCAAAGACATGAACGAAGCGCTGAATTACCGCTTTTAATTGTTCGGTTGGCCGGTCGTGTTCTAGCACAGCCTCCTCTACCCTTTCAATGGCGTAAGTGATGAAAATATCGTGAATTAAAAAAAGCAACTCATCCTTTGAACTAAAGTGATGATAGAATCCACCCTTCGAAGTGTTTGCTTCTTCTACGATTTCATTGATTGATACACCATGGAATCCTTTACGTTCAAATAACACTAAAGCAGTGTCGATAATTTTTTGACGTAGTCCCGTTGGTCTCACCTCCTAAATATACTTAGAGAAAAGTGCCCCTCCAATGGATTGAAGGGGCATAGCACAAAATGCTAAGAATGCGTAATATACTATAGCACGTTACAATTGTCTAGGCAAGAGCCCTTTAAAAGCTTTTAGGCTGATTTCATCATTCCTTCTATTTCCTTCAAGATTTTATCATAACGTTCGACATCGACCGGTTCATTTAAAACGTTGATTTGCTGTTCGATGAGACTTGCTACTTCTGTTTTCGACTTTTCAATCAATGCTTCAAAGAATTGCTTTGCCTGGGCGAGGTAATGATGAACCATCTCTTCCTTACGTTCAGATAAATAAGCTTCTATCTCCGGAAGTAAAGCTTCATAAAACTTTTCTTTCATACGTTCCCGTTCATTTTGTTCAAAAAAGCTACGTAAGTTACGAAATACTTGTAAAGCCTCATTAAAAATAGAATATGAAATATCTTCAAAGGCTTGAATATAATCCGGTGTTTCAAAACGTTTCTCTTCATAATTCGGAAGAGTAATTAAGGGATTAATTTCGATTAACTGTTGACGCAATTGTTCATAATTTTCTCTATATAATTGATTCATAAACGCTTCGATTCGCAAGGAAACAGCACGAACTTCTTGTAATAATTCATATCCAACATAATCGACGAGACGGTTTCGATTTCGTTCTAGTTGACGTCGGGCTTCTCTTCCATTTTCAGTCACAGTTGTTGGGTTGAAATGTTCTTGGAACATATCGTGGAAACGAATATATAAACGCTCCTTAACAAAGTGGAGTTGTCGCTCGATTCTTTCCTCTGTTCTTTCTAACAGGTTCTGTACCGTTCGATTCGACAATTCTTCCTCTGCTTTTTTCTGATCTGCTTCTAAATTAGAAATGGCCTTCTCTTTTTCCTGTTGATTTAGGGTTGCTGCTTCAATAATTTGTGTCAAACGGCGCTGCGCTCGATCAATATCCCAAAGGGCCGATTCATAGGTTAAAAGATGTAAGTCATACTCGATAAACTGACCAAAACGTTTTTCAAAGCTTATCATTTGCTCATTGAGCTTTTCTCCGGCTTCCTTTTCTTCTAAAGAACGTTTACTGGATAAGGGATAAATTTGCGGATTACGAATACCATACTGTAACAGCTGCTCTTCTACATAGTCTAACACTAATCGTAATTCCTCATCATCCTTAGCTAAATCCGCCGCATTAACGATGAAAAACATTTTGTCTAGTTCAAAGGATTCCTTTACACGACCTAATTGAATTAGGAAGTCGCGATCCGCACTAGTCACCGCGTGGTTGTAGTAAGTAACATATAAAATAGCATCGGCGTCTTTAATATAATCAAAGGCTACATTCGTATGACGGGCATTCACCGAATTAGCCCCAGGCGTATCCACAAGGGTAATACCTTTTGCTGTTAAGGCATTCTCATGGTAAAGATCAACGGCTTCAATATAGGCAGCAATCGATTCATCGGTAACATAGGCAGAAAAGTCTTCTAAAGAAATTTCCTCTTCTTTTCCGAGCCATGCCTGACGTTCTTCGTAGCCTTTTAAAATCGCTTCTAAGTAGGACTGGTACACATGGGATAGTTGTTCATTTTTCTGCACTTTTTCCTTGGCAACCCAGTCTACAAAGCCATGAAAATCCGTTGCCTTCGGAGATAAATCCTTCGTAATCGTTAAAAGATCATCCATTAAAGTTGTCTCAGTCTTATAAGAAATGACAACACTTCCTGACGGATATCCCTCTTTCGGCGGACGAATCCGGTTAATTACAGCCGTCGTTGGGTTTGGGGATACGGGTAGAACCCTTTCTCCAATAAGAGCGTTCGAGAAGGAGGACTTTCCGGCACTGAAGGCACCAAAAAGAGCAATCGTTAGCTCGCGATTTTCAATACGCTGTTTCTTCTCTTTTAGATCCACAATTAAACGGTCGAAATCTGGTAAGGCTTGTAAACGATCAAGGGTATAGTCGATTTTAGAAATAATCTCCTCTGCCTGCCAATTTGCTTGGGCAGATTCTTCAACTTTCTCTTCGATTGCTTCTGTCTTAACAACAAGCTCTTCTTTAGGAAGAGAGGTAGGAGCCTCCTCTTTTACAAATTGTTGTCGACGTTCCCATGCCTCTTCTATATTAGCTAATGCTTCACTATTATCCGGAGCTACTTCATTTACGAGCTGATGTAGTTTCTCAAGTTTGTCTTTAAAAGCATCCGTTTGTGCCTGTTCTTCTTGATATCGGCTCCGTTCTATCGCTAAACTTTCTTTTTCTTGTAGTAGTGGTGTTGCTTTCCCTTTGGCTTGTTTCTCTACTTCCGCTTTGAAAAGATCAAGTAAACCCTGCGCTTCTCTTTTAGCTAATAGTTTTATTTGATTACTAAGTTCATTCGTATAATTTAAAACGTACTGACCATTTACCTTAGCGCCTTCTTTTAAAGCATCGAAGACGTTTTCTTCCGTAAAAGGAATATCGAATTGTTGTGCTTTTTCTCGAAGCTCATCAGAAGCGATTTCGTAATCGTGTAAAAGTTCAGCAAACTTTTCCCTTAAGCGCCATACAATCGTTGACTGTATTGACTTTTCTAAGGCTTCGTAAAAGTTTGTTAATCGTTTTTCCTTTTCTAATGCTGTTTTCTTCTTCGCTTGAAAAAATCCTACTTTAAAACCAGTTTCTTGGGACAGTAAAAATTGTTCTGCTAGATCTCGAATTTTCGCTGGCATGATGTAGGCATTTTTCAAGGTTTGTTCTACTTCTTCTTGGAAGGATTCTTCGAATTTTGACGATTGTTGGTCTAAATCTTGCAAGGCTGTTTCAAGGGCTTCCCAACGAGCTAAATCAAAGGAACTATCGCCTGTTTCCTCTACGGGCTGATATTTCTTCTCTAACCATTCGATATGGGACTGTACAACTTGCTCCGTTGCTTCCGTTAGACGCTTCGTCCCTTCTGGCGGTTGATGCAGTAGTTGAAACAAGTCTTCTTTGATTACTTGTAAATCGTTAAAGGGTAAACTTAAATCCATAACGGAAGAGTAGTAAATTTTTTCCGGATAAATAGCCCAGTCTTGAAACGATTGCTCCACCCTGGATTTAAATTCTGAAAAAGATAACTCTGCTTCATTATGTTTGTCAACTTGGTTAATAATTAAGTAGATTGGTATACCCTTTTCTTGAATCTGTTTCAAAAAAGTGAAATTAATTTCAGATTGAACATGGTTGTAGTCCATTACGTAATAAAGTATATCAACTAGGTGCAAGGATGATTCAGTCATAAAGCGATCCGCATCATCCGCTGCATCAATTCCAGGCGTATCGACAATAAAGCGATTCGGTGGAACAATAGGTTCGGATGTATGTATTTCAATTTGCGATATCGTATCTTTTGTTGTACAGAAATCTTTAATAATATCGATATCATAGGGTTCTTCATATTCTACCGGTTTTTGTTCATTAAAAAAGACCCGTGCCACACCGGCTCCTGAAGTTATTTTTACAATGTTTGCGCTAGTTGGAATCGGACTTTTTGGCAGGAGCTCTTTCCCTAGCAAATAGTTAATCATGGAGCTTTTTCCCGCAGAGAAATGCCCGGTAAAGCTTACGTGAAATTGGGAATGTAGTTGTTTTTCATAAAGGTCGAGAATTTTCTCTGCGTGGTCAAAATCTTTCTCTTCTTGCATTCGCCTATATAGAGACGCTAAAGTCGCTTTCGTTACCTGTTGATCTTTATCTAACACTTTCACTCTGTGTACCCCTCTTTATCTATATTAATCCTTTATTAAATAAAGAGAGTCCTTTTACAGGACTCTTCTCCTTATTATTTTTCCAAATGACGATAACGACTGCCAAAGTAAATTAGTGGCTCGCCGTCCTGTATACGAATATCGTTTACTTCGGATATATAGATGGTATGGTCCCCGGCATCGACAGCTTGGACAATTTTACATGATATATTAGCAAGGGCATCATCGATGACAGGTACGCCTGATTGATCTCGAAAGGATAAGTCCTCGACTTCATCGATTTGTCTAGCAAAGTATTGCGATAATTCTTCTTGTGTTTCAGATAGTACACTTATCCCGAAGGATGCACCTTCTTTAAATGATTGATACATCGTAGCTTGTTTATCAATTGAAATGGCTACTAACATTGGATCAAGGGAAATTGACATAAAGGCATTTACTGTCATGCCAATGGGATCACCCTCATCGTACATCGAAACGACAGTGATTCCTGTAGCAAATTTCCCCATCGCATCACGAAATAAACGTTCATCCATCAAACGACATCATCCTCTCCCACACTATACATACTACAATAACATGATTGAATAAATTTTTACATTGTTTTGACCAAATCGTGAACAAAGGTCGATAAAAGTAGTAGCGGGTGAGGAAAAGCAAGGTTATCCTTCGAAGGGTTGTTGGTATACAGCTTCCTTATACACTTCTCGGACCTCTCCTACTTCATCTTCATCGATCATGAAAGAACCATTACTATTCCGTTCATTAAGTGGTAGTTGCATTGGATCGATGGTATATAACTTTTCTTTTTCTGTAAGAAGGTTCATCTTTAGTCTCTCACCGAAGGTAATGGCTTCAACATAAACGAGTTCATGTGGTTTCGTTTTAAGGGGACGTAAAAGATATTGTCCACGTCGGGCACGGTTCGTTCGTTCAATAGCTGTAACAGGCATACGTTTTCCTGCACCTCTTTGTGTTACTACGAAAAGATTCGATTCTTCTACATTTGAAAAAGTAAAGCCACGAAGTACATCGTCCTTATCTTGTACTTTAATCCCGATAACTCCTCGTGCTCTAAGCCCTACTGGTGATACTTCTTCTTCGTGGAAACGGCACCCATAGCCCTTTTTAGTCGTTAACACTAATTCTTGTTTTCCATCTGTTTCTACTACATTTACCACCTCATCGCCATCACGTAAATTTAAAGCGATTAGGCTGTGAAGTTTACGGGTCGTTTCATATTCAGAAAACAAAGATTTTTTTACTAAACCTTGCTTTGTAAAGAAGACGAGGAAGCGATCCTCGCTAAACTCTCTAAAGGGCAAGGCGCAAATAATCCGTTCACCTTCTGCCATATCGGTAAGATTCGATATATGTACACCTGTTTCTTTCCAACGAATATCCGGAAGTTCGTGTACATGGGTTAATATATACTTACCATAGTTTGTAAAGAGCATTAATTGATCGGTTGTTTCGACTTCTAGTAGTTCCGTTAAATAGTCGTTCTTTTTAAGCATCAAATCTTCCCGATTCGACGCACTATAGGAACGGAGACTCGTTCGCTTAATATAACCATCCTTCGTTAAAGAAACGACAACAGTTTCTGTCGGAACCGTAACTTCAATATTTATTTTTAACTCTTCTATTTCTTCTTCGATGACGGTACGACGTTTACTCGGATATTTTCTTTTGATTGTACGAAGATCTTGTTTAATTTTTTTAAGTAACTCTTTCTCATCGTTTAAAATTCGCTCGTAAGCGACCATTTTTTCTTGAAGTTCGGCTTGCTCTTTTTCAAGTAAAGTAACATCTGTATTCGTTAAGCGGTACAACTGTAAGTTTAAAATCGCATCCGCCTGAAGCTCTGTGAACTTAAACTTAGCAATTAACTTTTCCTTAGCGTCTTGACGGTTTTTCGAACGTCGAATAAGTTCGATTAGCCCATCTAAAATAGAAATGGCCTTAATCAAACCTTCGACAATATGAAAACGTTCCTTCGCCTTGTTCAAGTCAAAGTTCGTCTGTCTTGTAACGACTTCTTTCTGATGGGCAATGTATGCATCTAATATTTCTGGTAGGCTTAGTAATTTCGGCGTCCGGTCTTGAATGGCTACCATGTTGTAATTGTACGTTACTTGAAGGTCCGTGTTTTTAAATAAATATTGTAAGATACCCTCGCTATCAGCATCTTTCTTCAACTCTACGACAATCCGTAATCCAGAACGGTCTGTCTCGTCACGAACCTCACTTATCCCTTCTACTTTTCTTTCTAAATGAAGTTCGTCAATTTTTCTTACAAGGTTCGCTTTATTCACATCATAAGGGATTTCTTCAATAATAATACATTCCCTGTTGCCCTTCATTTTTTCTATCCTTGTTTTACCACGGACGACAATCCGGCCTCGTCCTTTTTTAAAGGCGTTAACAATTCCATCTCGACCCTGAACAATCCCTCCAGTAGGAAAATCTGGGCCTTTTATTTTCTCCATTAATTGTTCTACCGTCGCTTTAGGACGATCGATTTTTAAGATAATAGCATCGATGACCTCTTCTAAATTATGCGGTGGTATGTTGGTCGCATACCCGGCAGAAATACCAGTGGAACCATTGATTAACAAGTTGGGTAATTTTGCCGGAAAAACAACTGGTTCCTTATTTGTATCATCAAAGTTCGGAATAAAGTCAACGGTCTCCTTATCGATATCGACGAGTAATTCTGATGCTAGTTTTGCTAAGCGCGCTTCGGTATATCGCATCGCTGCCGCCGGATCCCCGTCAATACTACCGTTATTACCATGCATTTCAATAAGCTCGTAACGCATTTTCCAATCCTGACTTAACCGTACCATCGCCTCATATACTGAACTATCACCATGGGGGTGATAGTTACCGATGACCGTTCCGACTGTACGGGCGGCCTTTCTAAAATTATTCTCGTGGGTATTCTTATCGACGTGCATTGCATAAAGGATTCGTCTTTGAACAGGCTTTAAACCGTCCCGTACATCTGGCAAAGCCCGATCTTGAATAATATATTTACTATATCTACCAAAACGGTCACCGATGACACGTTCTAAGGGCAGTTCAATAAAATGATTTGCTTTCGCCATATCGATACTCCTTTTACTTAGTTATTGAATTAAATTATCATCTTCTTCAAGACCGAAAGATACATTTTGTTCAATCCACTCACGGCGTGGTGCAACTTTATCTCCCATTAAAGTCGTCACTCGGCGTTCAGCCTGGGCCATATTATCCATTGTAATTCGAACTAAGGTTCGCGAAGCTGGATTCATCGTCGTTTGCCACAGTTCTTCAGCATTCATTTCCCCTAGCCCTTTATATCGTTGGACCATGTATTGTCCCTTAATCTTTTGTAGCTTTTCTCGTAATTCTTCATCATTCCAAGCAAATTCTTCCGTTTTATTCTTTCCTTTTCCCTTCGTTATTTTATATAACGGAGGTAAAGCAAGATACACCTTTCCTGCTTCAATTAAGGGTCGCATATATCGGTAAAAGAAAGTAAGGAGTAAAACTTGAATATGGGCACCATCCGTATCCGCATCGGTCATGATAATTACTTTATCGTACTTTACTTTTTCTAAATCAAATTCCTGCCCGACACCTGCACCAATTGTATGAATAATAGTAGCAATTTCCTCATTTTTCATAATGTCTTCTAGTTTAGCCCGTTCGGTATTTATTACTTTCCCACGAAGGGGTAAAATAGCTTGAATCTTTCGATCACGCCCTTGTTTAGCTGACCCACCCGCTGAATCTCCTTCAACTAAAAACAATTCAATTTTTTCTCTATCGCGGGACTGGGCTGGGGTCAGTTTACCCGATAATAAAGTATCCGTACGGCGGCGTTGTTTACCACGTCGAGCTTCCTCCCGAGCCTTTTGGGCTGCCATACGGGCTTCCTGGGCTTTAATCGCTTTTTCAAGTAGTTTCGTTGCAACTTCGCGATTTTCTTCTAAGAAAAAAGTTAAACGTTCAGAAACGACTTGATCTACCGCCGATCTTGCTTCCGGTGTCCCAAGCCTTCCTTTCGTTTGTCCTTCAAACTGTAAAAGCTCTTCCGGTATCCGTACCGATACAATTGCCGTTAAGCCTTCACGAATGTCATTACCGTCCAAGTTTTTATCCTTTTCTTTTAGTAAGTTATTCTTTCGGGCGTAATCATTGAAAGTACGAGTAATAGCAGTCCTAGCACCTACCTCATGGGTTCCTCCATCCTTCGTACGTACCTGGTTAACAAAGGAGTGCATATTTTCGACATAGCTATTCGTAAATTGAAAGGCAAAATCGACTTCGATTCCATCGACCTTACCCCGGAAGGATAGGATATCATGTAAGCCGTCCTTCCCTTCATTTAAATAGTCAATAAAAGCGATGAGTCCGTCTTCATAATAATACGTATCCCTTTGTTCTGAGCGATCATCTATTAATTGAATTTTTAATTTTGGTAATAAAAAAGCGGATTCCCGTAAACGTTCTGCAATTGTATCGTAGCTAAAGTCAACCGTATCAAAAATAGTAGCATCCGGCTTAAAACGAACTTTTGTACCGGTTTGTTTTGTATCGCCTTTCACTTCTAGTTCGCTTACTCTTTCGCCACCATTTTCATAACGTTGAAAATATATTTTACCTTCTCGATAGACGGTAACCTCAACATACTCTGATAGAGCATTCACCACGGCAGCTCCTACCCCGTGTAAACCACCGCTCGATTTATAGCCCCCTTGGCCAAACTTACCTCCCGCGTGTAGAACGGTAAATATCACTTCAACGGTAGGTTTACCAGATTCATGCAAACCCGTAGGAATCCCTCGACCATTATCTTTAATTTCTACACTTCCGTCCTGATACAGCCTTACTTCGATTTGATCACCAAAACCATTTAACGCTTCATCCACGGCATTATCTAAAATCTCATAGACTAAGTGATGCAAGCCTCGATGATCGGTACTTCCTATATACATGGCAGGTCGTTTACGAACTGCTTCTAAACCTTCTAATACCTGGATTGAGTCTTCGGTATAAGTCATCGATCTATCTTCCAACACCATCTTCTCCTTTTCTACGACTAATGTCTTCCCATCTTTCTACGTTTTACGTTAAAAAAAGATGACAGCCTAGGTCATCCTTTTTTAAGCATTGTTTAGTTATTATTATAAGACCGCATGAGCGACTTTAATACATAAGTCCATAATGACAGTAAAACCTTCTGCTTTTAAAAGCTTATAGGCCTCTTCATTCACTACACCCTGTTGCGCCCAAAACACTTTACAGTCTGTCTGTTTAGCTTCTTCAGCAATCTCCGGGAGGAATTCTGAACGACGAAACACGTTAATAATGTCGATCTTTTCATCAATTTCCAATAGAGAACTATATGCTTTTTCACCTAACACTGTGTCGACCTTTGGATTAACTGGAATGATTTTATACCCGGCTTCCTGCATTGCCTTTGCAATTTGATACGACGTTCTTTCTGGGTTATCTGATAAACCGACGACTGCTATTGTTTTAGACTCATCAAGGATTTTTCTAATTTCATCTTTTGCTGGGTTTTCCCATGCCATAGCCGTTCCTCCTTAATTGATTCATTGTAACCTAGTTTACCATAAATTCGCAACTTGTGAAAAGAGTTGACTAGATAGATGGATAAAGGAGGCAAAATTCAGTTAGCAGAAGACATAAAATATGATACACTATTACATGTATCAAAAAAGAGAAAGTAGGTTACATCATGCAGTATATCGTGTTTATTTTACTCGCCTATTTACTAGGGTCTATTCCTTCTGCCTTAATAGTCGGTAAAGTTGGCTATAATAAAGATATACGAAATTATGGAAGCGGAAACCTCGGAGCAACGAATACCTTTCGCGTCCTTGGCATCAAGGCTGGTTTAATCGTCACTATAGCCGATATCCTTAAAGGTACCTTAGCCACATTGCTACCGGTTTTTGCAAGCTTTTTTATAGACGTTGAAGTCTCCCGACTCATCGTAGGTTTATTTGCTGTCTTAGGCCATACATATCCCGTCTTCGCTAATTTTAAAGGAGGCAAAGCAGTCGCCACATCCGGAGGAGTCGTACTAGGCTTAAACCCTGTCTTATTCCTGCTAATTTTTATTACATTTTTTGTCACTTTATATATTACGAAATACGTTTCTTTAACTTCTATGATTACCGGAGTTGTTGCAACAATTATTTCTTTTTTCTTCAAGGATTACTTATTATTTGCTCTAATCTTTGCTTTAACAATCTTTATTATTATTCGACATAGGGAAAATATAAAGAGAATTAAAAACGGGACAGAGCCAAAAATAACTTGGCTATAACTCCTTCATAAACAAAAAAATTGCTCTTTTCCTTTAACCTAGCCTATAATGACGGAAGATGAGTGAAGGCCATTGTATCATATGCCAGCATAAGCTAGAAAAGAGGAAAAAGAATGAAGCATTTTTTCATCTGGCTCATTACCCTGTACCAACGTTATATAAGCCCAATTAAACCGAGGACTTGTCGGTTTTACCCTACGTGCTCTAGTTACAGTTTAGAAAGCTATCGTCGTTTCGGAGCATTAAAAGGTACCTATTTAACGGTTAAACGAATTGCTAAATGCCACCCCTTTCATCCTGGAGGGGTAGATTTAGTACCAGAAAAGGATAAGAAAAATCTTTAGGAAGTGACTACTATGCAGATTTTCATCGAAGAAAAAGCAGCCAACTGGTATAAAGAAGAGTTAGATTTAGAAGAAGCTGATCATGTCCGCTTTACTGTTCGTTATGGCGGCGTCGGAGGAAATGTTCCTGGCTTCTCCTTAGGTCTATCGACAGAAAAGCCAGAACAAATACATTGTTCGACAGAGGTAGCCGGTGTCCTTTTTTATATCGAGGAGAAGGATGCTTGGTATTTTGAGGATAAGGATTTACGGGTTTCCTTTGATGAAGAATTAGACGAACCGTATTTTATTTACGATTAATCGTAAATAAAACGGTTCGTTTTATTGTTCTCCTTTTAAATTAAACCTCACGATATGGTGATGTAAACCTTCTTTTTGTAAAATATTATACTGATAAGGGCCTAACAAATCAAAATGAGGATATTTCCCCTGGTGAATCCACTTTTCCTTTAAATCATGCCGCCGTCCCCAGTCAACTAATTTAGAAATCGAAGCACAGCCAACCTTTGTTACACTAGAATATTGCGGAAAGCGTGGATCATACCAATAATGGGTGATAAAGGCAATCTCCCCTTGGGATACTTTATCCTTCCATTCGCTTAGTTCTTCTCTAGTAATACCAAAAGCCAATTTACTTTCCCTCACTTGCCGATTTAATCAAACGATGCCAAGTTTTGTTTACAGAACGTAACCGTAATGGTTGAAAACTTTCTGCCTTAACAAAGGAATGGGTAGTATATCCAGTTACGAGACGATCGCCTTTATTATTTTTGATTACATAGTCAAAGGTCAAACGTACTCCTTTATACTCTTTGATTCTTGTTTCAATCCGTATTTTATCACCATAACGAGCAGGTTGTTCATATTTTAAACGCGCATCGATTACGGGTAGCAAAATCCCTTCTTCTTCCAACTCTTTATAGGTAAAACCAAGCTGTTCGATAAGCTTCGTTCTACCAATTTCAAACCAAACTAAATAATTAGCATGATAAACTACACCCATTTGATCGGTTTCCTGGTAACGCACTTCGACTTCGCTCGTATGCATAAGCTTTTCTTCTCCCATTCAAAAAAACTCCTTATATTAGAAACTTTTTCTAACATATAGTGTAACATAAGGAAGGGTTCTAGAGCTAAAATAACCATAGGGCCGGAACTTCTTGTCCAGCCCTATGGTTAGCGATCTTCTACCTCATCTTTAATTTCTTCCCGAAAACCTTGAATAGCCTTTCGACGGCGCTTATTCTTCGCAAGAATATTTTGTCTATGTTCTCCTGAAGCGGAATCTAGGGATTCTTCTGCCTCAGCAATATTTTCATACGTATCGTGAATCATTTGTTGAAGTTTTTCTACATTATCGCTACGGTCATCGGGATTAGGCCTTCTCTTTTCATGACTCATTATCATCACCTCTTTCCATGCTTGTACCTTTAGTATGGAAAGTTATGAAGGGATTATACATTGCAAAAATAGAAAAGAGTTCAGCTTAAAGCTGAACTCTTTATATAAGTCATTAATTTTGATTGAGACGCTCCCGTAAGACCATCTGTAAGATTCCACCATTACGGTAGTAGTCCATTTCAACTTCACTGTCGAAACGAACAATAACTTGGAAAGTCTTCTCGTTACCGTCTTTATCAGTGGCTACAACATCGACCTTATCGTTTGGCTGTACAGATTCATCGATGTTAATTTTGAAAGTTTCTTCTCCAGTCAAGCCAAGGGACTGTGCACTTTCACCATCTGCAAAGACTAATGGAAGTACCCCCATCATAACTAGGTTAGAACGGTGGATTCGCTCATAACTCTCAGCGATTACAGCTTTCACACCTAAAAGGTTTGAACCTTTTGCTGCCCAGTCTCGGGATGAACCCATTCCATAGTCTTTACCACCGATAACGACTAAGCCTGTACCGTCTTCTTTATATTTCATTGCCGCATCGTAAATTGGCATTACTTCGCCGGTTGGCCAGTAAGTAGTGTAACCACCTTCAGTACCTGGGGCAATCTTGTTACGGATACGGATGTTAGCAAAGGTTCCACGCATCATTACTTCATGGTTTCCACGACGGGATCCATAGGAGTTAAAGTAGCGTGGTGAAACACCATTTTCTGTTAAGTATTTACCGGCAGGTGAGTCTAACGCAATAGCTCCCGCTGGTGAAATATGGTCAGTAGTTACCGTATCGCCAAGATAAGCTAATGTACGTAAACCTTCTAATGGTTTAATCGTATCAGCTTCTTTTGATAAGCCCTCAAAGAATGGTGGGTTCTGAATATAAGTAGATTTTTCAGACCATTCGTATAAAGGCTCGTCTGTAGTTTCGATCTGATTCCACTTCTCATTCGATTCGAAGAGGTTTTCGTACTCAGAACGGAAAATCTCTGGTACTACGACAGAATCGACGACTTCTTTAATTTCAGCCATTGTTGGCCAGATATCCTTTAAGTATACGTCGTTTCCATCTTTGTCTTTACCGATTGGGTCATTACGTAAATCGATATCTACCGTACCTGCTAAAGCATAGGCTACAACTAATGGTGGTGAAGCTAAGTAGTTTACTTTAGTTAACGGGTGAATTCGTCCTTCGAAGTTACGGTTTCCTGAAAGTACAGAAGCAACCGTTAAATCAACATCCATAATTGCCTTCTCAATATCTTCACGTAAAGGACCAGAGTTACCGATACAAGTAGTACATCCGTAACCAACATTATGGAAACCTAAAACGTTTAAATAGTTCGTTAAGCCAGCATCATCTAAGTAGCGTGTAACAACAGTAGAACCTGGAGCTAAAGAGGTCTTTACATACGCTGGTACTTTTAGACCTTTTTCTACTGCTTTTTTCGCTAACAATCCAGCCCCTAACATAACGTGTGGGTTGGACGTGTTCGTACAAGAAGTAATCGCAGCAATTGCTACAGCTCCTGTCTTCATAACGGTCTCTTCACCGTTAGGTCCTTTAACGACAGCTTCTTTTTCGAACTCAGACTCATCTAAACCGAGCCCGTGGTTACCTGCCGGTGCTGTAACAGCCTTTCTAAATTCTTTTTGCATATCGTCGAGTCGAATACGGTCTTGTGGACGCTTTGGACCAGCTAAGCTTGGCTCAAGCTTGTTTAAGTCGATTTCGACAACTTCTGTATACTCAGGATCCGGCTGACTTGAGTCATACCATAAGTGGTTGCGCTGGGCATATTCTTTTACTACTTGAATATGCTCTTCGTCACGACCGGTAAGACGTAAGTAGTCTAACGTCTCTTCGTCGATTGGGAAGAAACCAACTGTAGCCCCATATTCAGGTGCCATGTTAGAAATCGTTGCACGGTCAGCTAAAGGCATATCTTTTAATCCAGGACCGAAATACTCTACGAATTTACCTACAACGTTTTTCTCCCGTAAAACTTGTGTAACTGTAAGTGCTAAGTCAGTAGCTGTCGTTCCTTCTGGGAACTCGCCAGTAAATTTAACACCAATTACATCAGGTGATGGGAAATAAGATGGTTGTCCAAGCATACCGGCTTCTGCTTCAATTCCACCTACACCCCAACCTAATACGCCAAGGCCGTTAACCATTGGTGTATGGGAGTCTGTACCAACTAAGGTATCAGGGAAAGTATCGTAACTTCCATTTTCGTTTTCATTGGCATGAACAACGTTAGCTAAGTACTCAAGGTTAACTTGGTGTACGATACCAGTTGCTGGAGGCACTGCACGGTAGTTTTTAAAGGCTTTTTGTGCCCAATGTAAAAACTCATAGCGCTCAGCATTTCGTTCGAATTCTAATTCCATGTTTGCTTGTAATGCATTATCTGTACCGTATTCATCTACTTGTACAGAGTGGTCAATTACTAAATCTACAGGTACTTCTGGGTTAATTTGATCCGGGTCTCCACCCATGTCTACCATCGCTTTACGTAAAGACGCAAGGTCTACGACGGCTGGTACACCTGTGAAGTCTTGTAAAATAACACGTGAAGGTTTAAAAGGTACGTCTGTCTTCTTACCTTCTTCTGTTCCCCACTTGGCAAGGCCTTCAACGTGTTCATCTTTGATCACTCTACCATCGTGTTGACGAATGACTGATTCGAGCAAAATTCGCACAGAAAATGGTAGGCGTTCGATGTTTCCAAGTCCAGCTTCTTCAATGGCTTTTAAATCGTAGTAATTATACGTTTTACCGTTCAATTCAAAGCTTTTCTCTTGACGGAAACTCATTGAATAACAAACCCCTTTCAAGTCATAACTTCTACAATGCTAATGTAGGTTACATAATTGTGCTTACATTAATAGTTTATACGAAAAATGGCGATAAAACAAATGTTTAGAAGGGTTCTAGCTATATAATATAGTTATGTGTATCGATAAGAGTTTGTTATTCTAATTTGTTTTTATATTTTGATAAATTTATTTTCCGGCTTAAATTGGTAGTTTTACTTCAAAGGTTGAGCCGACATTTTCTAAGGAGAAAATAGATAATTGGCCATTATGTTTTTTAATAATTTGTTCTGTAACGACTAAACCTAATCCGGTTCCATTTTCTTTCGTTGTATAAAATTCGTCACTTACTTTTTCTAACGTTTGTTGCGACATACCTGGTCCATGATCGATCACTTCAAGTATGACCGAATCCCTAAGTTCCCTTACGTGAATTTTAATTTTCCCTTTACAGCCCATGGCTTCCGCAGCATTATATATTAAGTTAATTAAAACTTGTTTAATTTCGTTAGCATTGCAATGAAGAGTTACATTTAGTTTACCCGATACTTCAAAATTTATATCCCGTAAATTTGATTGCGCTTTCATAAGTAATAGGACATCATTGATCATATTTTCAACGTTTACAAAGGTCTTTTTCGTTTTAGATGGTTTGGCTATTTGGAGGAGCTCCTGGGTTAAATGTTCTAATTTATCGACTTCGTTGATAAGCACTTTGACATATTCATCCTTATGCTCCACACCGGCTTGGATTAATTGTAAAAAGCCTTTAATAGATGTGAGAGGATTGCGGATTTCATGGACAACATTGGCAGACATTTTAGCACTTAGCATAAGCTTCTCAATACGTTTCATTTTATTTTTTAAATGAACGTTCTCTGTTTCATCAATCAATAGACAAATATAGGCTTGCTCACCTTGAATAAGTTTTTTTACTATTTTGATGGAGAAATAAGTTTCTTGGAGTTTCGTTTCAAAGGCTTCATGGGGTAAATAAAAGTGATCTTCATGGTGTTCAAAATGATTTTTTATTCGTTGAACAACTAATTCTGGAAAGATACTCTCCCAAGAGTCGTGGAGAAGTTGACCCGCTTTAAGTTCGAAATATCGCTCAACAGAGCGGCTTACAAATTCTACAATCCCTTTTTCATCCCACATTAGTGTAATACGGCTATCATCCACTTGCATCATTGTTTGTAAGGCTTCTTCCTGAACTTTTGGTAAAACTTCCCTTTTTAAATGCACTATTTTTCCCCCTTATACGATACAATTTTCTTTTCTTTTTATCTTTATGGTGAGATTCTTGAGTCTATGCCTATAAATGCTTATAATGAAGTCGAAGCTCTTTAATAATATATCTTTTTTCTTATCTTACTATATTTTCCATTAAATTGAAATCTTTTACTCGTTTTTCTTACTATACACTCTTCTTAAATAAAGGATGGATTCGTATGCAAATTATTCTCGAATATTTCGTAGTAATCTGGGGCTTCCTTATGATAGGAACCTTAGCAATCGGTGGTTACTTTATGTTTCGAAAGTTTTTGAAACAATTGCCTAAAGCGGATGGTAAATCTGATATGTATTGGCAACATTATTATATAGAAAAGACAAAACATATGTGGCGGGAGGAAGAAAAAGAATTACTAAATGAACTCGTCGCTCCCGTTCCAGAATTATTCCGCGACGTTGCCAAACAAACAATCGCTGGAAAAATAGGCGAAATTGCCTTAGAAGAAAAGGCGGATGTCATCACCGAAGAAATTTTAATCAAAGGCTACATCATCGGTACGCCAAAAAGAGACCATCGTTTCTTACGAAAAAAATTAAAGGAAAAAGGAATCGACCTTGCTCCTTATGAAAAATATTTCAAGATGTCCCGTAAAGATTATCGTAAAAACTGGCGTGATAAATATAAACTGGATAGTTCTAAATAAGGAAAGGAAGTATGCATCAACAACTTGCATACTTCTTTTTTCTATTTCTAATACAAAAATCCCTCTAAAGTAATTAATTTTTTACGAAAATTTTACTTTAGAGGGATAGATTTAGTTATTCCGTTTCAGATTGGCGCTGTCGATCTGAATTAATGGTTAAAATTATCGTCATCGTCGTACCAAAGACAGTAAAATAAACCCCAAGGTCAAAAAGCATAGCAGTCGATAACTCGATCTCACCTAACAGAGGTATGGTGAAGCTACCAAAAGTATGGGTTAAAAAAGGCATCTTAAAGAGTAGAGAACCTAGACCAGTTAACGTAGCAATCAACAGACCAATAGGAATGAAGATCATGAAATCGACGGGGACGATTTTATTTACTGTTTCTTCTCCAAACGCCATATACATAAGTAAAAAGGCAGCCGTTGTCGTTAACCCACCGATAAATCCGCCTCCAGGGGAATTATGACCAGCTAGTAATAAATAAATTGCAAAGCCTAATAAAATAAAAACGATTAGCGATGACGTCGATTTTAAGATTAAGTTGTTCGGTTTATACATCGTTCCACCTACCCTCTTTTAATTAACCAGCATTAAAAACCATAAAAGCCCGTCCATTCAGCAAGGATAGACGTTAATTTTGTCATCCAATCAAAAAACAAAGCTATACCGAAAAAGATCATTATATAACCCCCAACTTGGGTTAGTTTCTGGCTATGGCGACGAACCCATCGAAAACGTCCAATAAATAAGGATAATATTAAAAAAGGTAAGGCGAATCCCAGGACGTAACTGATCATCAAAATCAATCCTTGATCTGGGTGAGATGCAGTCAAGGATAGAACAATCATCAAAATTGGTCCGGTACACGGAGTCCAGCCCATAGAAAAAGCCATACCAATAATAAAAGAACCGAGAAAACCAGCCGGCCGATTTTTAAAGGAAATCGTCTTCGTTTTTGAAAGAAATTCAAAGTCTAAAATGCCAACAATCACTAGACCGAAAAAGACGATTAAAATGGCCCCGATCTGCCGAATGAGATCCTGATACATTAAAAAGAAATCTGAAATTAAACTTGTACTAAATCCTATTGTAACAAAGATTGCGGAGAAACCTAACAAAAACATTACAGTATGTAGTAAACTACGCCGAGTCAACCCCTTATTCTCTTCCTGTAATTCACTGACGCTCATTCCTGTAATGTATGAAAGGAAGGCTGGATAAAGAGGTAGAACACAGGGCGAGATAAAGGATAGAAAGCCTGCCCCAAAGGCGAGAAAAATATTTACTTCTTGCAATACAACCGCCCCTAACTGAATGGTAATTTCCCTGCTTCATTTCCCGGGTAACCGCAAAGCTAAACAAATCCGTTCATTATTTGCCATGAAACGAAAGGAAAATGTCGAAAGGACGAAGGGTTGCTCGAAGAAAGGCTCCCTTCTTTATGCTTGAGCAAACTCTTCTTGACGCTTTAGTTTCTTTTTATAAGCGTAGGAAGAGAGCATCATACTAAACTCATATAATAAAATTAATGGAATAGCAACGACGATTTGTAAAATAACATCCGGTGGCGTAATCAATCCACTGATCAATAATAAAATAAAGTAGGCATATTTCCTCGTACGTTTTAAAAAGTCTGGTGTAATAACACCTAAACTCGTTAAAAACATCATGACAATGGGTAGTTCAAAAACAAAGGCAAAGGCAATCATCGTATGAAAAAGAACGCGAAAATACCTTTCTACAGTGAAAATTTCATTAAAAAGTCCATCGTTTAAAGCAATTAAAAAAGGAAAAATTAATTGCGTAAAGGCTAAGTAACCAGCGATTAGACCGAGAACGAAGAGAAGGAAGATAAAGGGAACATAGAGTAGTGTAGCCCTCCGTTCATTTTTCTTTAGTCCTGGTTTGATGAACAGCCATAATTGTAAAGCTAATACTGGTAAGGTAGCCACAATTGCTACTAAGCCAGCGATCGTAAAGAAAATCCAAACCGTTTCTAATGGGCTTGTAATATTCAATTTTATATGGACATCTTTAGCGAAAAAGCGATAAACCTCTTCACGATAAATAAAGCCTAGTATAAAAAATATTATAAAGACAAAAGCAGTAACCATTAAGCGGTTACGCAATTCGTTCAAATGCCCCGTAATATCCATGGCCTTTTCATTTCTTTTAGATGACATCGCCAACTACACCTCGACCTTACATAAAATTAGATGACAAAAAAGATGTAAGGTTTCTAGCCCTTACACCTTTTCCCTTTATTCTTTTTCTTTATCTTTCTTTGCGTCGTCATCCATTAATCCTTTAGTTGCATTTTTAAATTCCCGTAATGAATTTCCCGCTGCCCTTCCAATCTCTGGTAGTTTAGACGGGCCAAAAATTAATAAAGCAATGACGAGTAATAAAATTAAGCCAGGTAATCCTAAGTTTGCAATATTCATTCGTTCCACCTCGTTGGATTGTTAGATCGATAGCAAGTAGCTATCGTTTGTGCGAATGTCAATAAGCACACTTCAAAACTTAGTCCGATTTAATCATAAAGTAAAATACCGTTTAATACAAGCGATACAATATTATTTTCGTTCATAGATGACATGGTAATAATCGTAAGGGTTTTTGTCATCCTTTATCCCTTTTTTCTTCTGGATTACGTTCCATTCGTTTTTATCAAAGGTTGGGAAGAATACATCCCCTTGAAAACTTGCATCTATTTCCGTTATATACATGCGATGAACGTAAGGTAGCATTTGTGAAAATAAGTCTCCCCCACCGATAATAAAAATCGTTTCCTCCTTGTTATCTTCTATATAATTTAACAGTTCAGAAATCGAGTGTAGAACTGTAACTTCTTCCGGAAAGGTCGCATCAGAACGCGTTAAGACGACATGTTTTCGATTAGGTAAAAGTCTTCCTAAAGATTCGAAGGTTTTTCTTCCCATTACGATCGTATGACCGAGGGTCGTCTCTTTAAAATATTGTAAATCTCTAGGAATATGCCAAGGCATATCGTTTTGATATCCAATGACACGGTTTTGATCCATAGCTACGATAAAGGCTAACATTTTGTAACTCCCTTATTTTAATTTATTCTTATTGTAACGTAAAAAAAGAGAAAAAAGAAGTATTCCTAATAGACTTATACTGCGACCGGTGCTTTAATTGCCGGATGGTGTTCGTAACCTATAATGGCAAAATCACTTAATTCATAATCAAAAATAGAAGCCTTATCGGTCTTAATCTTTAATGTCGGTAATGGCTTCGGTTCTCGGCTTAACTGAAGCTTGACTTGTTCGACGTGGTTAGAGTATATGTGTACATCGCCAAAAGTATGGACAAACTCACCTACCCCTAGCCCGGTCTCTTTCGCAATTAAATGGGTAAGTAAAGCATAGCTTGCAATATTAAAAGGTACTCCTAAAAAGACATCAGCGCTTCGTTGGTATAACTGACAGGAAAGCTTTCCATCGCTTACATAAAACTGAAATAAGGTGTGGCATGGTGGTAAAGCCATATGCGGAATGTCTACTGGATTCCAAGCTGAAACAATATGACGACGAGAATCAGGATTATGCTTTATAGAATGAATGACATCTTGAATTTGATCGACTACCTCTCCCCTTGGCCCTTCCCACTTCCGCCACTGCTTTCCATAAACAAATCCTAAATCACCATACGTAGCTGCAAAACGATCATCAGTCAAAATTTTCTTTTTAAAACGTTCCATCTGTTCCTGATACTGTTCGTTAAAAGCCTCGTCAACTAAACTTCTTCGACCAAAATCCGTCATATCCGGACCATCATACTCTTCACTTTCTACCCATTTTTTAAATGCCCACTCATTCCAAATATTGTTGTTGTTTTCCAACAAATAGCGAATGTTCGTATCTCCCTTTAAAAACCAAAGTAATTCGCTTGCTAGAAGGCGGAAAGAAACAAATTTCGTAGTTAGTAATGGAAACCCGTCCTCTAAATTAAAGCGAATCTGCCTTCCAAATAACGAATACGTCCCTGTATTCGTTCGGTCTTCTTTTTTCTTCCCTTTATCTAAAAGTTCTTGAAGTAGATGCAAATAAGCTTCTTCATTTTTCACGATTATCCCATCCTTTTGCTTCATATATTCTTGGTGATTAGATCCCCTTTAAAAACATAATCATTATAGCAAAGATTGCTTAGAGACAGTTATTCAGTGCTTTCGTAATATTATTGTAACGTATATTTGTTTAAATG
Organism: uncultured Pseudogracilibacillus sp.; assembly: GCA_937974845.1. Lineage (GTDB taxonomy): Bacteria > Bacillota > Bacilli > Bacillales > Amphibacillaceae > Pseudogracilibacillus. The sequence continues at coordinate 26,634 of CALJVC010000051.1, forward strand.
CCATCATAAAATTACTAATAATTCGACATATAGGAAAGGAGCAAAACAATGCAGTCAAAAACAATTGAAAAGGCAATGACACGCTCCCTTCTCTACGGTTTTGCTTTAGCACAGCCACTCTCCTTATCCTCTGCCTTGCTTACATCGGTTGAAGCGGAAGCTACAATTACACAAGCGCCCTTAGCCTATGGAGACCATGGAGAACTTGTAAGACATGTACAATACAAACTTAAAAAATTAGGATATTACCAAGATCAAATTGATGGAAAATACGGACTTTACACGGAACAAGCGGTAAGAAGCTTTCAATCCTCTGAATCCCTTGAAGTCAACGGAGAAATCAATAACGACACTTACCAGCGATTAATAATAATGGAAGAAAAGGAGGCACTAGAAACTATTCATCCTCTCCTAGAAAAAATTTCCTTTGGAGAAGTTGGGGAAAGAGTAAGAAAGGTTCAGGAAGTGCTATATTTTTACGGTTATTATCATGGCAAAGTCGATGGCATTTATGGAAGACTCACAGAAGAGGCCATTAGACGGATCGAACAAACAGACCATGAACCCCAATCCCAAATTACCTTTTTAGATAAGAAGAATACGAATGTCGTCGAAAAAAAGCAAAAGCACAAAAGAGAAAACGACACCCCTGAACCCGTCCCTGTACAATTTAACACAACAAAGGACGTCATCTCCTTGGCCAAAAGTTTAGAAGGTACCCCCTATCAATGGGGTGGAACAACGACTGAAGGCTTTGATTGTAGTGGTTTTATTTACTATGTATATAAGGAAGTTGGTCTTCAGTTACCGAGAACCGTTAATGAAATATGGAATTATACAACCTTGGTCGATCGCCCTTCTATTGGTGATTTTGTCTTTTTTGAAACCTACCAACCTGGGCCGTCCCATATGGGAATTTATTTAGGGGAAGGAAAGTTTATTCATGCGAGCAGTTCCCAAGGTGTTAGAATTAGTTTATTGGAAGAAAATTATTGGCAAACGAGATATCTTGGTGCGAAGCGTATAAACACAATGGAATAGTTCGATTAACCTCTTCCCCTATTTCCTATAAGAAGTACTTGACGAAGAGAAAAAAAGAAGCTATATTAATAACAAGCAAAGAAGTGTAGAATCATTAAATATAAGCTTCAGTGAAATTTGGTGATTCAAATCTTCACTGAAGCTTTTCTTTTACTTTCTTACAATTCTTTGCAATTAACACGTTTTCGTGGAAAGAATTTAGGAGGAATTATTTACATGCAGAACGGTATTGTAAAATGGTTTAATGCAGAAAAAGGATACGGTTTTATCCAACAAGAAGATGGTGACGATATTTTCGTTCACTACTCTGCAATCCAAGAAGAAGGTTTCAAATCCTTAGAAGAAGGTCAAGCAGTTACATTTGAAATTGTTGAAGGTGAACGTGGTCCTCAAGCAGCAAATGTTGTCAAGGAATAAGAACAACCAAATATAGACATACTGAGAGGTAATCCGATGATTACCTCTTTTTTAATAAATGGAAAAAACCTATTATTTTCAAGTGATTTGCTCGTTCATTAGAGGGTTTTCTAGTGCTTTTTAACAATTTCATACAGAAGACTTCACACTTTATTCACAAACTTTATAAACCGATTTGTTTATAAAGTTGTTGTCACAATATTTACAAATAATATTGAACAAATTGTGAAACTTTCGCGAATCCCCTCGAAATCATATATAAATCATGTATCATTTATAATGAACGGCAAGTCATGCATACCTTTAAGCATCCTTTGTCGTTCTTTCAATGTCATACGATAATCTTCAATTCTGGAAAGAAAGGAGAGAAGCACATATGTCAAAATCTCAAGAGAAAGAACAGTTGACAACAGAGCAACAGGGCGATACAGATTTACGAGGAACTTTTTTCTTTAATATGCTTTTAGGTATTTTCTTAGTTTTATCTTGGCTTGGGGTATGGGCCATATACATGTCCCGTTAAATTCACAAAAGAGAGGTGTCTGATCGAAGATGGATATGCATCGTTATGAGAAAATTTGGCTTACTTTCGGATCGATTGCTCTTATATTCTTCTTAATTGTTATAGGTGTAAGTGCATTCTACATGGGTAACCAGCCACCTAGCTGTGCGGTTACACTAGATCCTAACAAAGTTGATGAACATCAATTATTTAAAGAACCAGGATTGAAAGAAATCGGTGACAACGAATATCAATTAACCGTTGTTGCTTCTGCCTTTGACTATGATGTAGGTACAAAGGATAAAGTAGTTCAAATTCCTAAAGGAGCTACTGTTCATATCTCAACTACAACAAAAGACGTCATCCACGGCTTCGAGATCGCTGGAACAAACGTTAACATGATGGTTGAGCCTGGCTACATCAGTACGTATGTCAATACTTTCGATAAACCTGGTACGTATACCTTAGTATGTAACGAATACTGTGGTACAGGTCACCATTTAATGAAAGCGACGATTGAGGTGGTAGAATAATGAAAAACGCAATGCAACGTTTAAATCCAAAAGACGCTAGGCTAGTAATGGCCCATATGTACGTTGCTTTCACAGCTTTAGCTATTGGAGCGACGATGGGTCTATTACAAGTGTTAGAGCGTACTGGTCATTTTGAATTACCTAAATGGCTAGGTTATTATCAAGTTCTAACAACGCACGGTGTCATGTTAGGTCTTGTACTTACGACGTTCTTTATCATTGGATTCATGCTCGCTACCCAAAGTATCACTACAGGTGGATACACGGATGGCGAACGCAGAATGTCCTGGATCGGTTACATTTTAATGTTAACTGGTACAATTTCTGCGGCAGTAATGATTTTACTTAATGAAGCAACTGTTCTTTACACATTCTATGTACCATTACAAGCTCACGTAGTCTTCTATATTGGACTCGTATTACTCATTGTTGGTACATGGTTTAACGCTTGGTTAATTTTCTGGCGTCACGCCCGTTTCCGTAAAGAAAATCCAGGCGAACGTACACCATTACTTAGCTACATGAGTGTAATCACCATGGTTATGTGGCAAATCGCTACAATTGGTGTAGCCTATACAACAATTGTTCAAATCATCCCATGGACACTCGGTATTACAGATGAGATTAACGTTCTCTTAAGCCGTACCCTATTCTGGTACTTCGGTCACCCACTAGTATACTTCTGGCTCATGCCTGCGTATATGATGTGGTATGCAGTTATACCAAGGGTTATCGGTGGGAAAATTTTCTCAGATTCATTAGCTAGATTATCATTCGTTTTATTACTGTTATTCTCTATCCCAGTTGGATTCCACCACCAGTTAACTGAACCTGGTATCGATCCATTCTGGAAGTACTTACAAGTAGTTTTAACTATGTTCGTTGTTGTACCTTCATTAATGACTGCTTTCTCACTCTTCGCTACCTTTGAAACTAGAGGTCGAGAGTTAGGAGCAAAAGGTATGTTCGGTTGGTTGAAGAAAATGCCATGGGGAGATGCACGTTTCTTAGCTCCTTTCCTAGGTATGGTTATGTTCATCCCTGGTGGAGCTGGAGGAATTATCAACGCTTCTCACCAAATGAACCAAGTAGTCCATAACACGCTTTGGGTTACAGGTCACTTCCACTTAACCGTTGCAACAGCAGTTATGTTAACATTCTTCGGTACAACGTACTGGCTCGTACCACACTTAACTGGTCGTCAATTCACACCAGTGATGAACCGTTTAGGTATTTTACAAGCTATCTTATGGACCGTAGGTATGTTAATCATGTCTACAGCCATGCACTGGCAAGGTCTACTAGGTGGTCCACGTCGTTCTGCTTACTCTGAGTATGCAGGAAACCCAGACACGTTAGCTTGGGGACCATATCAAATTGCACAAGCTGTGGGAGGATCTATCCTCTTCGTAGGTATGATTGTAATGATCATCATCTTCATTAACTTAGCATTCTTTGCACCTAAAGGTGAAACAGAATTTATCGTTGCTGAAGATTCACCAAATGCAGCACCTACACCAGCGGTATTTGAAAACTGGAAGCTCTGGATTGGTATTACGCTTGCTCTTGTATTATTCGCGTACACAATCCCGATTATTGATATCATCAAGAGTGCCCCTCCAGGAGCATCTGGTTATAAATTATGGTAATATCGTGGTAGAATAAAGAGGGAAGATGACTTCCCTCTTTATTTATTTAATTAAAGGAGGCTCATAAACTACATGAAGAAGAGTTATTACATCATCGCCACAGTAGTTATTCTACTTGGAATCGGCCTTGGAATTTTCTATCTGAAAGTCATCCGTCCAGGTAGTGCAAATATTCCTGACGATATTATTTTAGAAACTGCTTTTGGTGAAGAATTTCATATGGGCGAAATGAAAAAAACAGCAAAAATCATAGAATTTATGTACACGCAGTGCCCTGACGTTTGTCCAGTAACAACTTTAGAATTATCAAAGTTAAAGAATAAGTTAGAAAAGGAAGGCGTCTTTGGAGATAAGGTTGAGTTTATTACTATTACAGTCGATCCGGAACGGGATACACCAGAAGTGTTACGAGATTATGCAGGCCGTTTCCAGATTACTTCCGATGATCAAGGATGGTATTTCTTAACGGGAGATGTAGAAGATATTACTCGTCTTGGGGAAAACTTAAGACCACCCTTCATGTTCAGAGACCCTGGTTCCGGAGAAATTATCCACTCTACATGGATGTATTTCATCGATGAAGACGATAACCTTTTAGAAAACTTTGTTATGGGAGAAGACTTTGACATCGATCGTGCCTATAAACGAATCATGCGTACGATCAATTAAACAATTAACGTAAAATAATAGCATAAGAATGATAACTGTAAAAAATCCGGAGATGAATCATTTCCGGATTTTTTATCTATTTTTATTTCCAAAGTATTGGTAATAATGGGTTTCAATAAAACCATTAAAGAGCTTTCTTTTTTTCGTTGCTTTTTTTCCATAGTAACGTTCAAAGGGTTTAAAAGAAGTTAATATATATACACTCCAAGCTGGATGTTTCCTCATCTTCTCCCCTAGAATTTGATATAAATAAGTCACATACTCCCTATCCTTTAATCGTTCACCATAGGGTGGATTACTAATTAAATAGCCAACGTCTTCTTTAATCGTTAAATCCTTCACTTGCATTTGTTTCCATTCAATTAAATCACTTAGTCCTGCTTCAAGGGCATTTGCCCGGCTAATATCAATCATTCGGTGGTCGATATCATAACCGTGAATTTCCAATTCTCTATCATACTTAGCCAAATCTTCAGCTTCCACCATAGCTTCATCCCATAGCTGTTGCTCGATCCAATCCCAAGCTTCAGAGACGAAATGCCGATTAAAACCCGGGGCAATATTCTGACCAATTAAGGCCGCTTCAATTGGAATCGTCCCGGAACCACACATTGGATCAATTAATACGTCTTCGCCTGTCCAATTTGTCAGTAAAACCAAGGCTGCAGCTAAGGTTTCTTTCAAAGGGGCGTGTCCCTGTCCGATTCGATAGCCTCGTTTATGTAACCCCTCCCCTGATGTATCGAGCGTAACTGTCGCTATATCCTTTAATAAGGAAATCTCTACACGATAAAGGTCACCTTGCTCAGGCAATGAATAGGCGAGTCCATGCTTTCTTTTTAAACGATCCACGATCGCCTTTTTTGTTATCGATTGACAATGTCTCACGCTATATAAAGTTGAACGATGGGACTTCCCTTGTACAGGTATTCTTCCATCTTCAGGTATATAGGCTTCCCAAGGTAAAGAAGCTATCCAGTCATATAACTCCTCGAAGCTTTCTACCTTCTGTTCGCCTACGATGACTTTCACTCGATCTGCTGTACGAAGCCAAAGATTTGTACGAGGTATAGCGGACACTGGAGCTTTAAAAGTAATTTTCCCATTATCAACTTTTGGATGATAGCCGAGTTCACGTACTTCACGGGCAACGATTGCTTCTAAGCCCATCGCGCTTGTTGCTAATAATGTTATGTGTTCTTTCACTCTAGTCATCCCTTCTTAAATAAAAAATAAAAACCTACTAACAGTCGTCTG
>CALJVC010000052.1 GCA_937974845.1 uncultured Pseudogracilibacillus sp.
AATTCTCCTTTTAATTAGGCTTAGGACAAGGACTACCTAACCTAATTATAAGGAGATTTTTTATTGCCCATGGACAAAGATTTTACAAAATCAGGAAAAATTCTTTATAAAAAGGCTTGACTTTTAATAATTAATTTAGTGCAAAGCTACTGATTTTGGAAAAATATAGAGTCACCATTTGTTATGATTAAATTGAAGGGACATCGGTCGGTAAATTTTATTAAGGTAGGTGGGAACATGCCTTATTTTGAACCGGGATATTTACATTTATACCGGAATGGTGTGCTGAAAAAACGAGTCGAGAAGGCCGAGAAGGACATAGCGCGATGTCGACTTTGTCCCCATGAATGTGGTATTGATCGTACGATAGGAATGGGATTTTGTCGCACAAGGGATCGAGCGAGTGTGTCAAGCTATGGACCGCATTTTGGTGAAGAGGATGTTCTAGTAGGCTATCGTGGTTCTGGAACCATATTTTTCGCCAATTGCAATATGCGTTGCGTTTATTGTCAAAACTACGAAATTAGTTTCTGCGGTAGAGGAAAAGAAGTAACGAATGAAGAATTGGCCGAAATCATGCTTCGTCTACAAAATGATTACCGCTGTCATAATATTAACCTGGTGACACCTACTCATGTCGTTCCAAATATCCTTGCGGCACTTAATATAGCAGTACAAAAAGGACTCCGTATACCACTGGTTTATAATACGAGCGGATATGAGCGGATTGAAACTTTGAAGATTTTGGACGGGATTATCGATATTTATATGCCCGATTTCAAATATTGGGATCCTGAACGGGGAAGAAACTACTCGAAAGTGGCTAATTATTCAGAGCGGGCAAAAAAAGCATTGATCGAGATGGACCGTCAGGTGGGAGGGTTGAAAGTCGATGACAGAGGGATTGCCTATCGAGGTCTATTAATAAGACATTTAGTTCTCCCGGGCGGGCTGGAGGATACAAAGAAAATTTTACGATTTATACGAGAAAATCTTTCTCCGGATTGTTTGGTGAACGTGATGGG